>DCTS01000044.1:0-3237 GCA_002329645.1 Lachnoclostridium sp. UBA1434
ATGATGGTATGCAAAATGAGTGGGTATATGCAAATATACCAAACCGGGTGGTACCGCAGAAGTTTAGGCTTCTGTCCCTGTAAGCAGGGACAGAGGCTTTTTTTATTAAAAAAGAAAGGAGCAGGTTTTCCATCCATCAATGGAAAACGGTGATTATATGGTGATACCAAATTGTGCTGAAATCGAACGACTTGCTAAGGATTATGACATAATACCCTTGTGCAGGGAAATATATGCAGATGTCATTACTCCAATAACGCTGCTTCGTAAGCTGTCAAAGGTCAGCTCAAGATACTTTCTNNCTGGAAAGCATCGAAGGCGGCGAAAAATGGGGCAGATATTCCTTCCTTGGCTTTAATCCCATAATCCATGTAACCTGCAAGGATGGAATTGTAACTGTCGATGACGGAAAGAAGCTTGAAATACGCACAGATAAACCCTATGAGGTGCTCAGGAACCTTCTCTCGGGATACAGGGCGCCCGGTATACCCGGAATGCCTCCTTTCGCAGGCGGACTCATGGGATATTTCTCNNACTCGTGGGATATTTCTCATATCGCATGATGGCTTATTCGGAGCCGGTACTTAAGTTAAGAAGCGGCGAGCTTAATGATTTTGACCTGATGCTTTTTGACAAGGTGATAGCATACGACCATCTTAAGCAGAAGATAAGCATAATTGCAAATATGAAGACAGATAAGGTTATGGAGAATTACGGCAGGGCTCTTGCCGACATTGAGAGCATAATAAGGCTGATTAACAGTCATGAGATTATTGAATCATCCAGATTTATAAATGTACCGGAGATAAAATGCAATGCAACGAAGGAAGAGTATATTCGGATGGTTGAGAAGACCAAGGCTTATATTCTGGAGGGCGAAATATTTCAAGCCGTTATTTCAAGGCGTTTTGAAGCGGAATATAATAACAGCCTGCTTGGCGCATACAGATACTTAAGAACCACAAACCCGTCTCCTTACATGGTTTTTCTTCAATTTGACGATGTGCAGCTAATCAGTGCCTCACCCGAAACTCTCGTTAAGCTTAAGGACGGAAGAGTTACAACGCTTCCCATAGGCGGTTCAAGACCGAGAGGAAGGGACGATGAGGAGGACAAAAGGCTTGAGGAGGAGCTTTTAGCGGATGAAAAGGAGCTGGCAGAGCATATCATGCTGGTGGATCTTGCACGTAATGATCTGGGCAGGATATCGGAGTATTCCTCAGTCAAAATAAGCGATTACATGCGGATTAAGCGCTATTCCAGAATAATGCACATTACAACCGAGGTGGAAGGAATATTGAGAAAGGATAAGGATGCCTTTGATGCAATAGAAACAATACTTCCGGCCGGCACTCTGTCCGGAGCGCCGAAAATACGCGCCTGTGAAATAATTGAGGAGATGGAGAAGGCTCCCAGGGATATATACGGCGGAGCAATAGGATATATTGACTTTTCCGGTAATATGGATACCTGCATTGCAATCAGGATGGCGGTAAAGCAAAATGGCAAGGTATATATACAGGCAGGGGGAGGAATAGTCGCAGACAGCAATCCGGAGATGGAGTATGAGGAATCGGGCCATAAGGCCAGAGCGGTTATAGAGGCAATAACTCATGCGGGGGAGGTGGAGTCCATATGATTTTGATAATCGATAATTATGACAGCTTTACCTACAACATTGTACAGCTTGCGGGAGCCTTCACAAAGGATATCAGGATAATCCGCAATGACGAGCTGTCAGCAGATGAGGTTGGAAAGCTCAACCCGTCCCATATAATCATTTCACCCGGGCCGGGACATCCGAAGGATGCAGGCATTTGCGAGGAGGTAATTCTCAAAATGAAGGAGAGCACTCCCATACTTGGGATATGCCTTGGACATCAGGCCATCTGTGAGTCATTCGGCGCAGGAATATCACATGCGTCAAGGCTTATGCACGGGAAGAAAACAGGAATTCATATTGCAAACGGAAGCAGGATATTCCATGGCCTGCCTCCGATAATCGAAGGAGGAAGATACAATTCACTTGCGGTGGTGAGGGATTCCCTTCCTGATGACCTGCTGGTTATAGCCGAGGATGAGACCGGAGAGGTTATGGCGGTTAAACACAGGAATTATGAGGTTTACGGACTGCAGTTCCATCCGGAATCCATACTCACCGACAAAGGAGACATAATAATTAAAAACTTTCTGGAGATCGGAGGTGCATGATATGATACAGCAGGCTATTTACAAGGCGCTGAACAGGGAGGATTTAAGCCTTGAGGATACAAAATCGGTTATGGAGGAAATAATGAGCGGGAAGGCAAGCAATGCTCAGATCGCAGGATTCTTAACCTCCATGAGGATGAAGGGTGAGACAATAGACGAAATTACAGCCTGTGCCATGGTTATGCGCAGCTTCGGAACCAGGCTCAGGGCTGAAGGAGATGTAATGGATATAGTCGGTACCGGCGGGGATGAAGCCAATACCTTCAACATATCAACTGTTTCGGCATTTGTTATATCGGCGGCGGGAATACAGGTTGCAAAGCACGGCAATCGCAGCGTATCCAGCAAATGCGGAAGCGCGGACCTTCTGGAGGCTTTAGGTGTCAAGATTGACATTCCGGTTGAAAGGAGTGAAGAAATCTTAAGGGAAATCGGATTGTGCTTTATGTTTGCGCCCATGTACCATTCCTCCATGAAATATGCAGGCCCGGTCAGAAGGGAGCTTGGTGTAAGGACTATTTTCAATATCCTGGGACCCCTGGCAAGTCCGGCCAGGGCCAATCTCCAGCTGCTCGGAGTATATGATGAGAATCTGGTTGAGCCTATGGCACGTGTGCTGAATAACCTTGGGGTAAAGCGGGCAATGGTGGTACATGGACATGACGGCCTTGACGAGGTTACACTGACCTCAAAATCAACGGTTTACGAGGTAAGCGGCGGGAAGCTTAACAGCTTCTTCCTGGACCCGGCACGGTTTGGTTTTGCATATTGCCGAAAGGAAGATCTTGTGGGCGGAGCGCCTGATGAAAATGCAAAGCTGGCGCTGGATATCCTGAACGGGAAGAAGGGACCGATGAGGGATGTGGTTCTGCTAAACAGCGCAATATGCCTGTATATGGCCTATAACAGTATTACCTTAAGAGAATGCGTAAGGATGGCAGCTGAAATGATTGACAGCGGCAAGGCTAAAGCAAAGCTGGAAGCATTTATAAGGATGTCAAACAGCCTGCAATAGGCTCTTAGGCA
>DCTS01000044.1:3272-9091 GCA_002329645.1 Lachnoclostridium sp. UBA1434
GCCGGTTTTAAACGTTCTCTGATGTTAGACAGCCTGTAGGCAGGGGATTAGCAGTAATAAGGAAAGGCGGGGTAAAAAGAATATGATACTGGATATGATAGCCCAATCAACAAGGGTCAAGGTGGAGCAGGCAAAGGCTGTACTGCCGCTTGACAGCCTGAAGGAAAGAATAAACAATAAGCTGTCTATAAGCGGCAATAGACCAGGGGGAGCGTCTGCATTTATCAGGGCATTGAAAAAGGATGAGCTTTCCTTCATATGTGAGATAAAGAAGGCATCCCCTTCGAAGGGAGTGATATCGGAGGAATTCCCCTACGAAACCATCGCAGCGGAGTATGAAGCTTCAGGTGCAGATGCGATATCCGTCCTTACCGAACCGGATTATTTCATGGGCAGCAATGAATATCTGGAGAATATAAGCCGTAAGGTTAGCCTGCCCGTACTAAGAAAGGACTTTATAATAGATGAGTACCAGCTATATGAAGCCAAGGCAATCGGAGCCGATGCCGTACTCTTAATCTGCGCAATCCTGACACCTGACAAGCTTTACAGATATCTTAATTTATGTGATGAGCTTGACCTGGCCCCATTGGTAGAGGTACATACGGAAAGGGAGGCTTATATGGCATTGATAGCGGGAGCAGGCATAATAGGCGTAAATAACCGCAATCTCAAGACCTTTGAAGTTGATATCGAGAACAGCTTAAGAATTGGGAAGTTATTGCCAAGAGATATATTATTTGTAGCGGAAAGCGGTATAAAACGTGCTGAGGACATTAAAAGATTAAGAGCAATCGGAACAGATGCAGTGCTTATCGGTGAGCTGCTTATGAAAAGCAGTGACAGGAAAGGGCTTTTATCAGAGCTTAAATCAGCCGCCATGCTCAGTGAAGTATAGAGGGCTAGATAGTATGGAGCAAAAAGTATGGGATAGAAAGTTACAAGATAGCATGGAGGGAAGACATGGAAGGGGTAAAAATAAAGATATGCGGGATCAGGACCAGGGCTGACGTTAATGCAGTCAATGCGGTACGTCCTGATTATATAGGCTTTGTATTTGCCGAAAGCGTCCGGAGGATAGGTGAGTTGGAGGCAGAGCAGCTCAGGGACGGCCTGCATTCGGACATAAGTGCGGTGGGCGTATTTGTCAATGAGGAGCCGGAGAGGATTATCCGTTTATGCAGGCGGGGGATAATAGATATTATCCAGCTTCATGGCAGCGAGGATGCAGGGTATATAAGCAAAATAAGAAGTGAGGTTCCTAACAGAATTATTAAGGCAAAAAGGATAAGTAACGGACAAATTCCGCATCTAAAGGATGAACCTGACTGCGACTATCTCCTGTTTGATACTTATGTGAAGGATGCGTACGGAGGCAGCGGGAAAAGCTTTGACTGGTCCCTCATTCCCAAGACTGACAAGCCGTTCTTCCTTGCCGGAGGAATCAACAGTACAAACGTCATGCAGGCAATAGCAGCCTGCCGGCCATATTGCATAGACGTAAGCAGCGGTGTGGAAACCGGCGGCGTTAAGGATGCAGAAAAGATAAGGGAGCTTGTGACCATGGTAAGAAGCTTGCTTATATAAGTTAAGCAATTATATAACTTTATATAAGAGGGGTTCACTTACACGAAGCATAGGTGCGGAATATCATTAATGAAGAATGAGGCAGTACATATTGTATAAGTAAGGAATGAGGCAGTACAGAACAAATCGGTGCAGAATGAAGCAATACATAACAAATCGGTGCAGAATGAGGCAGTAAAGAATACATAAGTGCAGAATGAAACAGGTTATATGAATATTTGTTATACACGTCATGATCAGGAGAGTGATATTATGAAACCCGGAAGATTTGGCATATACGGAGGGCAGTACATACCGGAAACCCTTATGAATGCGGTAATAAAGCTTGAAGAAGCATATAACAGACTAAGCAGGGACGATAATTTCAGGAAGGAGCTTTCAGAGCTTCTTAAGAATTATGCGGGAAGGCCTTCTATGCTTTACTTTGCTCAGAGGATGACAGATGATCTTAAGGGAGCAAGAATATACTTAAAAAGAGAGGACTTAAATCATACCGGCTCACATAAAATCAACAATGTATTAGGCCAGGCATTGCTTGCAAAGAAAATGGGGAAAACCAGGCTTATTGCCGAAACAGGTGCAGGACAGCATGGGGTGGCAACGGCTACCGCAGCCGCCCTTCTTGGCATGAAATGTGAGATATTCATGGGCAGAGAGGATATGGAGCGGCAGGCAATGAATGTCTACAGGATGAAGCTGTTGGGCGCCGTGGTGCACCCTGTTGATACAGGAACTAAGACCCTGAAGGATGCCGTCAATGAGACCATGAGGGAATGGACCAGGAGGGTAGAGGATACTCATTATGTGCTTGGCTCGGTTATGGGGCCTCATCCGTTTCCGACAATAGTTCGTGATTTTCAAAGTATAATTGGCAGGGAGGTAAGGGAGCAGTTATTAATGAAGGAAGGCAGGCTTCCCAATGCCGTGCTGGCATGTGTAGGCGGCGGAAGCAACGCTATGGGTATATTTTATGATTTTATCAGGGACAACAGCGTAAGGCTCATAGGCTGCGAGGCAGCAGGGCTTGGAGTGGATACGGACCGGACTGCGGCTTCTATGACAACAGGTAAGCTGGGAATATTCCATGGAATGAAGTCATACTTTTGCCAGGATGACAACGGGCAGATAGCGCCTGTATACTCCATATCCGCAGGACTTGATTACCCCGGCATCGGACCGGAGCATGCATTCCTTAAGGACAGCGGCAGGGCGGAATATGTTCCTGTTACGGATGAGGAGGCTGTAGAAGCCTTCGAATACCTCTCCCGAACGGAAGGAATCATCCCGGCAATTGAAAGCGCCCATGCAGTGGCTTATGCCATGAAGCTTGCACCATCCATGGACAAAAACAGGATAATAGTGATATGCCTGTCCGGCAGGGGAGATAAGGATGTTGCTGCAATTGCACGCTACAGGGGAGATAATACCGGCCTGACGGAATGTCCAATCCGGAGTGATATACCGGGCGGCATTAATACAAGTATGAAGGGGGAGAAGGGGAATGAGCAGGATTGAATATTTGTTTAAAAAGGGAAAGGCCTTCATACCATTTATAACAGCAGGGGACCCGTCCCCTGAGATTACTAAGGAGCTTATCCTTATGATGGCAGAGGAGGGGGCAGGGCTTGTTGAAATAGGCATACCATTTTCAGATCCGATTGCAGAAGGGCCTGTGATACAGGCGGCGGACGAAAGGGCCTTGAACCAGGGAATTACGGTTGACGACATATTTGATATGGTAAAATCCATACGAACACAATCAGATATACCCCTTGCCTTCATGACCTATGTAAATCCCGTTCTTGTTTACGGTCCCGACAGGTTTATGAAAAATTGCAGCGCCTCTGGCATAGATGCCGTTATAGTACCGGATCTTCCATTTGAGGAAAGACAGGAGCTAAAGCCCTTCTTGCACTAATACGGCATCGACATGATATATATGATTGCTCCCACGTCTAAGGAAAGGATTGAAAAGATTGCAAGTGAAGCCGAAGGGTTCTTATACTGTGTATCCTCCCTTGGAGTGACCGGTGTACGCAGCATAATAAGCAATGAAGCGGAAGCTATGATAAGGCAGGTTAAGAGTATAAAGGATATTCCCTGTGCCATAGGCTTTGGCATCTCCACACCTGAGCAGGCAGGCGCAATTGCCGCTTATTCCGACGGAATAATTGTAGGCAGTGCAATTATTAGGATAATTGCAGAGCATGGCAGTCAATGCGTTCCTTTTGTAAGGGACTATGTCCGCAGCATGGTAAGTGTAATTAGTTAAGTACAGGAAACCCCTTGACATTAACGTTACGTAAAGGTTTATCATCCTATTGTAAGGAGGAGATGGCATGGAATATACGGTTGCAAAGCTTTCACGGCTTGCAGGTGTCAGCACAAGGACACTCAGGTATTATGATGAAATCGGGATTCTTAAGCCGGCAAGGATCAATTCATCTGGATACAGAATTTACGGACGAAATGAGGTTGACCGCCTGCAGCAAATAATGTTTTACAGAGAGCTGGGTGTCAGCCTGGAAGCCATTAAGGATATCTTAACTTCCGACAAATTTGATATGGCGACGGCGCTTAAGTCTCACCATGAACAGCTCCTTGCAAAAAGGGAACAGATTTATTTGTACTGTTATAGCTGTTCATGTTATAATATTAACAACCAACTATGACGAACTGAATTCGCGGCATATCTATAAAGACCAGTAAAATAGTGTTACAGACTTAAACTAATTATTGAAGCCTGGGGGATATCATAATGAAAAAGTATACCGGAATAATAATATTTCTGCTTTGCATATTTTTTAGCTTCTCATATGCCAAGGCAGATGAAAGGGCATTTACAACATCATTTTATGAGGATAACAATATTACTGCCGAGATATCGGACATGACTCTGAAGCTTGATTTTCCGGATAACGGTCGTTTTAACTTCGTAATGCTATACTTGTATGATGGTGAGGGTACAAAGTATAATAAAGATATTATTAGTACGGACAATACTGTATATTATGATATTGGAAATGTTCCGGAAGGGACCTATTATCTTGAGATATACACAAATACGGAAAGATACGGAACCTATTTAAGCTACATGTTTGGCAAAAACGGTATCAAGCTAAGTATTTCAGAAGCTTCTGCCGAATTTGTTATGGCTGAGACCTATGACCACAATGTGAAGCTTTTTCAATCCAGAAGGAGCGATAATGCGGCTCTTTCCTATTATCTGCAGCCCTCTTATGGCATAGAATCGGACAATAAAGAAATTATTTCCCTGGCAAAGGAGATAACTAAGGGTTATAAGAAGGATTATGACAAGCTGAAGGCAATCCATGACTGGGTGTGCAATAATATATGGTATGATTATGATTATCTTTATGACAGCAGAAAACCGATCGACCCGGGAGCCATAGGAACACTGAAGAGTAAAAAAAGCGTTTGTCAGGGGTATGCGTCATTAACAGCAGCTCTGCTCAGAGCTGCCGGAATTCCTGCAAAGCTTGTAAGCGGATATGCACTTGGAATTATCGGAGGTTCGGAATGGACAGACGAGATTATTTCATCAGATGAAAGCAATCATGCATGGAATGAGGCTTATGTTTCAGACAGATGGGTTATACTTGACACCACATGGGATTCGAATAACGTATATGAAAAAGGCAAATTCTCTAAGAATACCGGCTTGACGGGCTATAAATACTTTGACATTTCACTGGAGCTGCTGTCCTATGACCATAGAATTATGTCTGATGATTCAGAGGCTGATATAGCTGTGGGACCTGCAACAGATTTTCCTGCTCCAACGGCCGGAGAAGCTAAGAAGACTTTATATGTAGGTTATAAGGATTATACGCTTAAGTTTAATAATCTGTCACCGAAGGCTGTGATCACATATAAGACCAGTAATAAAAAGGTTGCAACAGTAACTTCAAAGGGTGTGGTTAAGCCTGTGGGGAAGGGAACAGCAACCATTACGGCCACAATCAAGCAGAACGGTGAAAAATATACGGTTAAGGTTGCTATAACGGTAAAGAATCCTTCCATATCCATTACAGGCAGTGTAAATGATCTGAAAGTCGGCAAAAGCGTAACGCTTAATACAAAGATTGCTGGTTTAAATAAGCCTGTTATTGTATGGTCTTCTTCGGATAAAAAGATTGCTACGGTTGATAAAACTACCGGGAAGGTGGTCGCTAAGGCAGCAGGTACTGTAACCATTACAGCAAAGGATA
>DCTS01000044.1:9115-25095 GCA_002329645.1 Lachnoclostridium sp. UBA1434
GGATATTCACAATAGCTATAAAATATGAAATATTAATAATGAAATGTTGGGATATGTGATTCAAAAGCCAGACATGATAATATAGCATTTTGGCAGTCTGTTCACATCCCAACATTTTATTATTAAAGTATATATTAATCCGGCTTTGCCACACCAATAATGTAGGCAAGACAATCGGAGGGAGATTTCCTTACTACTTTAACATTCTTCTTTTGACCGGGGCTAACCATTGCAATGACCGGCTTATTCCTTTTTAATGCCCATACAAGCATCGGATAAAGATACTGGCCGTTAACCTGCAGCCAATCCGTATTTTTCCTAAGCTGCTTTATCGTAGGGATAGAAAAGTACAAGGCCGCATTTTGCCCGGAGCTGCCGGCATGCTTCATAGGATATGCTGTAAGGTAGTTAATAAATGTATAATAGGTTCCGTCGTCATTATATAAAATGTTGCCTGACATAATGGAGCGCAGCTCTTCGGCAACAGGAGGTTCGTTAGTACCTGTTACATTCGGGCATATCCTTTTTTTAAGCAATAACCGGGATATATGCCCCATACAACAGGCTTTACATTTTACATGCTTTGATACAGCCATGATATCATTCCTTTCGTGTATTATATAATACAATTTATGATATCAGGCTGCATATTGTTCTTATATCGGATATTATTCGCAGGCAGAAGTTATTCAAAGGTATAAGTATTGATTAATAATAAGCTTATTAAATTATTCAGTAAGCTTATTTTAAGTTGTTGCAGGTTTATAATAACTGTATTATACTTAAGAAGAATAAACTAAACAAAGGGGATGCGGAGGAAGTTATTTATGAAGGAAACCAACTGGAAGAAGAAACTTAAAAAAGCTTTGATATATACGGCTGCATTTATCGGTGTTATTTTTATAATGCTGATGACCAGTAATATTAATTTCTTCGATTGGCTAGCCAGTTATAAAAAGCCCGGTGAGCGGAAAATCACCCGTGAGGTGGAGACTTCCGGCATTGTTGATGATACTGACGCACAGGACAGTACCGATGATGCTTCCGCCGATGATAGCACCGCAGCTTCAGGGGATGCCCAGGCAGACAGCCCCGATCAGGCCCAGGCTGCTCCTGCAAAAGCGGAAAAATTTAAGATTGTTAAAAACACAGCAGATATCCCTAAGAAGGAAGAGCGGCGCAGGCTGTCCAATCCCAATGCAACTAAGGAGGCAGTAAGCCTTTATAATTATATATGTGACGTATACGGGAATGCCATACTGGCCGGACAGCAGGAATCCACATGGATTAACAACAATCCCGACGATGAGATGGAATATATCTATGCAAACACCGGCAAGCTCCCTGCTATCAGGGGACTGGATTATATCAATGAGGACTTTGACGGCGTAACCAAAAGATCAATAGAATGGTGGGAGATGGGTGGAATACCTTCAATATGCTTTCACTGGGGAGCCCCCACTCTTGGCGTCGGTTATGAGGCAAGCAAGCTGACCATAAATGTGGCGGAGGCTTTAAAGCCTGATACGGATCTTAACAAGGCAATGGTTGCGGATATGGACAGGGTTGCAGTTGAGCTTAAGAAGCTTCAGGATGCCGGTGTGCCGGTCTTATGGAGACCGTTCCACGAGTTTAACGGTAACTGGTTCTGGTGGAGCAAGAGCGGTGCCGAGGTGTTCAAGGAATTGTGGAGATTCATGTATGACAGGTATACCAATTATCACGGACTGAATAATTTGATATGGGTCCTGGGATATTCCAGAAGACCGGATCCGGACTGGTATCCCGGTGACGAGTACGTTGACATAGCCGGAACGGACGAATATGCCGAGGGGATACAAAGCCAGTACTACTGGCCGTTTATGGATTTTATCGACTCGGATATGCCGCTGGTATATCATGAGTGCGGCCCCATACCGGACCCTGATGAAATGATTGAGCAGCAGGTTCACTGGACCTGGTTTTTAACCTGGCACACAATACATATTAAAGAACAAAACTCTACAAAATACATAAATGCCGTTTATAATCATGATTATGTCATAACGCTGGATGAGCTGCCCGATCTTAAAAGCTATGAATGAGACCCGATAAAATAAGGCTATAAGAAAAGACTGAAAGAAAAGACTGAAATAAAGACGGAAAGAAAAAACTTTAAGAATAAACTGAAAGAAAAACAGAAAGGCATCCTGCTAATTATCTGAATCATAATCAGATAATTAGCAGGATGCCTTAATATTATGCTTTTTTATTATTGCCTGTGGCTAGAGTGTAATCTTCCGCAGACAGGCTGTATGAAATGCTAATATTCAATATTCTTGTTTCTTTGAGCACGCCTTAAGAACACCTTGATGAATTCATTTGCAAACAGGGGTATCAGCGCAAACAGGAACACAAGGCCCCAGTCCGTAAGACTTAGGTTCTGCACCTGGAAGGCCCTGGCTGTAAAGGGCACGGATATTACTGCAAGCTGAAGCACAAGTCCGGTTACAAGTGAACCAATCAGGTATTTGTTTGTAAATAAACCCACCTGGAATATGGACTTTGTGGTATGCCTCATGGATAAGGAGTAGAAGAGCTGTGAGGTTGCAAGCACTACAAATGCCATGGTGCGTGAATAGGTCAGGGCTGATATGAAGGCTTCATCCTCAGCCAGTTTCCCGAAATCGGCAAAGGTATAACCATGCTCCCATAAGCCGAATGCAAATGCAAGCAGAGTGAACAGGCCTATCAGTACGCCGCCAAGAACGGCCCGTGCACCGGCACCCCTTGCAAAGAAGCTTTCCCTGGGATTTCGCGGCTTCTGCTTCATTACATCATGATCTCCGGGGTCAACTCCAAGAGAAATTGCAGGCAGGGAATCTGTTATGAGGTTAATCCACAGAATTTGTGTTGCAACCAGCGGTACAGGCCAGTTTAAGAGTATCGAAAGGAATATTGATATTACCTCGCCAAGGTTGCAGGAAAGCAGGAATATAACCGATTTCTTTATGTTGTTGTAAATATTTCTGCCTTCCTCGATTGCATGGACGATAGTGGTAAAATTATCGTCTGTAAGTATCATGTCACTTGCGCCCTTTGATACGTCGGTACCCGTTATGCCCATGGCTACCCCAATATCGGCGTATTTGAGGGAAGGCGCATCATTTACGCCGTCACCTGTCATTGAAACTATATTTCCTTTTGCCTTGAAGGCTCTTACTATCTTGACCTTATGCTCCGGGGAGACTCTTGCAAACACCCTGTAATTACTGATTTTTTCCGCAAATACCTCCTCCGGAAGGGTGTCAATTTCAGCGCCTGTTATGCTTTGCTCAAGGGATTGCGCAATTCCCAGCTCCTTTGCAATTGCAACAGCCGTATTCTTATGATCGCCTGTTATCATTACAGGTGTGATTCCCGCATTCTTTGCTTCATCAATTGAGACCTTTACTTCAAGCCTCGGAGGGTCTATCATTCCTACAAGTCCAATGAATGTAAGGCCGCTTTCCATTTCCTCAGGAGCAGGTATGGTATCGGTATCCCTATATGCGGCTCCCAGAACCCGAAGGGCATTATCTGACATTTCCTCTGCCATTTTAAGGTATTCCTTTTTAAGCTCCTCCGTAAGGGGTACTTCCTTGCCGTCCACCAACGCTTTATCAGCTATCTTAAGCAGGTTATCCATAGCTCCCTTGGTATGGACACGGTAAAAGTTGCCTTCCCTGTTAAGGGTGGACATGAGCTTCCTGTCGGAATCAAAGGGATTCTCCGAAACCCTGTCATGCAAATTGTTCAGCTCGGCCTTTTTGAGACCGTATTTATCACCAAGTATGACCAGAGCAACCTCAGTAGGATCTCCGGTACTCTGGCCGTTGTCATATGTTGCATCGGAGCAAAGGACCAGCGATCTTATAAGCTCCTTCTGATCACCGGTACAGGTAAACCCGCCGGCAGTCTGACCGACTTCCCCAAGGCTGTTGTAAGTGTAGAGCTTTACAACTGTCATTTTATTCTGAGTCAGCGTACCCGTTTTGTCGGAGCATATTATGTTCACGCAACCCAGGGTTTCAACTGCAGGCAGCTTCTTGACTATTGCGTTAATTCTGGACATGCGTGTTACGCCCAATGCAAGCACTATTGCAACTATTGCGGCAAGTCCCTCGGGAATTGCAGCTACTGCAAGGCTGATAGCCGTAAGAAACATTTCCATAAGATTTCTGTCCTGTATGAGAGCTATGACAAATATCAGCAGGCACACCCCGATTGCAAGATATCCAAGTATTCTTCCAAGCTCATCAAGCCTTTTTTGCAGGGGAGTCATCTCGTTGTCGTCTTCATCCAGGATTTTTGCTATCTTACCCATCTCAGTTTCCATGGCTGTTGCAACCACGACGCCTTCACCCCTCCCATAGGTAGTTAAGGTGGACATGAAGGCCATGTTGGCCATATCACCAAGAGGTGTTTTGGGATCGGAAAGAACCACGGCGGCATTCTTGCTTGTTGGTACTGATTCGCCCGTCAGGGCTGATTCCTCAATCTGCAGATTTGCGCTTTCTATTAGTCTTAAGTCCGCAGGAACATATCTGCCGGCATCCAGAATAACTATATCGCCGGGGACAAGCTCTTCGGAATTAACCTCGATAACCTCACCGCCACGGCGAACCAGAGATCTGGGGGTAGTCAGCTTTTGAAGCGCTTCAACGGCTTTTTCCGCCTTATATTCCTGGGCAACTCCAATCAGGGCATTGAGCAGGATTACAAGCAAAATAATCACAGCATCCGCATATTCCCTAATTATAATGGTTATTACGGCGGCTCCGATCAGAACATATATCAGCATATCCTTAAGCTGTGATAAAAACAGTGCAAGGATGCTTTTCTTAGGCTTTCCCTTAAGCTTGTTCGGCCCATAGCTCTCAAGCCTTTTCTTGGCTTCCTCGGCAGTTAAGCCTGCAGATGCGGTTACATTCAGCTCCTTTAATACTTCCTCCCGGGGTTTTGCAAACCACATAATGACTCCTCTCGAATAATATTATGACAAAATAGTTCCTTCTGCTTAATGATGTGAAAGCAAGGCTTATATTTAATAAAAATTATAACATAGCAGGTAGCTTTTATCATTAAAAGTATATTAAATTTACATACTGTATATATTGGCAGATGGGCCTTAAAATATGTACGGTTGTAAGCCTCTCACGGCTAATGATATTAAATTGTGTGACCAGTTATGGCTTTATCATTTGACACTATTATCCTTGAATAGTACAATAGAATGTGCCATAAGGCTGATAATATCTGGTACGGGAGGAATTAAACTTATGGAATATGTTAAAGATATGCTTTTGGAATACGGGATAGAATCCGGGTATGCCTTATACTTTGCTTACGCAATAATCGCAGTGATAATTCTTCTGGTATGCGTTCTTTCGGACATCATATTAAGGAAAATAATAATAAAGATAGTCTCAAGCATTGCCAGACGAAGAAACTTTATATGGAATGATTTTTTACTCAGGCACAGGGTTATTCAACGGGCAGTCCATATGCTTCCCGGTATAATCATATATTTGTCTGCGCCGTTATTTGAAGGAGCGGAAGAAATAATAAGAAGGCTTTCATCAGTGTATATTCTGATATTTGCCATGCTCACCATAAGCTCGCTGCTGGAATTTATCAATGATATATACGGGACAAAGCCCATATCTAAGGTAAGGCCTATTAAAGGGCTTCTGCAGGTCGTCAGGATAGTGATGATAATAGTTGTGGCAATCATCTCTATCGCAAGCCTGATGGGAAAGAGCCCGCTGATATTATTAAGCGGCATAGGAGCGCTGGCTGCCTTATTCTCCTTTGTATTTAAGGATTCCATACTTGGCTTTATAGCCGGGATACAGCTGACTGCAAATGACATGCTCAGGATAGGCGACTGGATTGACATGTCAAAATACGGCGCTGACGGCAATGTAATTGATATAACTCTAAATACAGTCAAGGTTCAGAACTTTGATAAGTCCATAGTTACAATTCCCGCATATGCCCTGGTTTCCGATTCCTTCAGAAACTGGAGGGGTATGGTGGAGTTCGGCGGAAGAAGAATAAAAAGAGCCATCAACATAGATGTAAACAGCATAAGCTTTATATCGGACGAGATGCTTGAGCAACTTAAGAAGATAGATCTGCTTAAGGATTATATCGCAGATAAGGAACAGAATGCCGGCGATAATAAAAACAACCTTTCAGATGCCGCTTCCCGGTCAGACAACGCATCTGCCGGCGTAAAGCAACTGACTAACATAGGCGCCTTCAGAGCATATGTTTTGCAGTATCTTAAAAACCATCCCGGAGTCGATAAAAAGGCTGCCCTGATGGTAAGAGAGCTGCCCCTCGAAAACAACGGTCTTCCTATAGAAATCTATGTATTTACGTCAACAACTGAATGGATCAGGTTTGAGAGCATCCAGTCAGAGATATTTGAACATATTATATCAACGGCCAACGAGTTTGGATTGAGGATATTTCAAAATCCTACAGGCTATGATGTCAGGCAGATATCCTATGCTTTCTCCAAAAGTCAAGGAAAGTAAAATGTATCTCAGACTAAGTATGCTTATTTAATGTAACGTATAGAGTAATGTCAGGTTGAGAAAAAAGTACAGCTTATTGCCTGCGCTACACAGCTGCGATAGCAGAGTATAAATTATGTATCAAAACAGCGTGTGGTTATTATCCATAAGGAGACCGTTTGNNTACGTGCGACAACCGAGCGGGAGCGTGTCTTAAGATGGACAATACCCACAAGCTGTTTTATATAAATGTTGCTATGTAGGGTGGGCAAAAAGCAATTGCCTTTTGCCTTCACCATCTGGCGTCTCAAGCAATTAGTACCAGCGCTTACTTCGATATTGAGCTGCAGATGAATTACAAACCAACCCAATCACCTCAAATCTCGGATAATCCCTGGCCATCCGCAATTCTGAGACTAAATTACGGTTTCTATTGCATAGATACGGCGGAACCTTCTCGTTCTGAATAAGCATGATGCCATGGCTCTCATACCGTATCCGTTATTATTATTTTCAGATTTATTTATATTATTCATAAAATTAAATTTTATTTTTAACCTGCCTGCGTTTTATAACCTTTAAGCGGGTAAAATCCTCACGGTCCTTTTCCTCAAGTGCGCTTTGGATGGATGCCTTAAGCCGGGTATAGTAGGGTATGGTTATGTTTTTTAAGGCATTTGCCCGTTTCTGAGTTTTCTTAATACTGACGGCAAGCCTGTATGCGCTTGTTTCTATCATGGATAGCCGTATTGTCAGCCTTTTTACGATATTGAACTGCTTAACGGCTTCATCAAGTGAAAGCCTTGTCTGATAGAAGGAATATGCAGGCATTTCACCTTTGTCGTCATATTCGACCAGCGGTATTTCAGTTCCCATGATGCTTCTTTGCTTTATGCGTATGGAGTTTTCCTCCGGGAGCATAGTGCTTATATCGGAAACGGTCCTTATTCCCATCTCTATATTGGCCTTTTGCAGGGCAAGGTAAGCCAGGGAAAAGGCTGCATCTATCCCGGATTGTATTTCCTTAGCCTCATCTATCAGCTCCATAAGCTCACGAATTAATATATTGCGTTTCTTATCCATCAGCTCATAGCCCTGCTCCGCAAGCTTAAGGGAATTCGAGACCATTATAAGATTACCCTTGGTAGGGAAGGCATTCATATCCATATTAGTCACCCCTTGTCGCGGCTGTAATACTTGTCAAGTACTTTCGTATCCACCCTGTCAAGCTCCTCCCTGGGAAGAATGGACAACAAGGACCAGCCCATGTTCAGGGTTTTTGTGATGGAGCGGTTCTCGCTAAGCCCCTGGTTGATGAACTGCTGCTCAAATGCTGTACCGAACTGCAGGTATTTTTTATCGGTGGGAGAGAGCTCATCCTCGCCTATAACGCTTGCAAGGGCTCTTGCCTCGCCAACCCTCGCATAGGAGGAAAAAAGCTGATTGGCAAGGTCCTGATGATCCTCTCTTGTATAACCCTTGCCGATGCCGTCCTTCATAAGCCTGGACAGAGAGGGGAGGACGCTGATCGGAGGATAAATGCCCTTAAGATACAGGGTACGGTCAAGGACAATTTGTCCCTCGGTAATATAGCCGGTAAGATCGGGAATCGGATGGGTTATGTCATCATTTGGCATGGTAAGTATAGGAATCTGAGTTACCGATCCCGGATTGCCGCTTATTATTCCGGCTCTTTCATAAATGGCAGCAAGCTCGCTGTACAGGTAACCTGGATAACCCTTACGGCTAGGTATTTCGCCCTTTGAGGAGGAAACCTCACGCAAGGCCTCGGCATAAGAGGTCATATCGGTCAGGATTACTAGGATATGCATACCCTTGTCAAAAGCCAGATATTCGGCTGCAGTGAGAGCCACCCTGGGTGTTATAAGGCGCTCCACCACAGGGTCATTTGCCAGGTTAAGATACATTACAACATGGGAGGAGGCGCCGCTTTCTTCAAAGGCACGCCTGAAGAAATCCGCAACATCATGCTTAATGCCCATGGCTGCAAATACTATTCCGAATTCCTCATCCGAATCCTCGGCAAGGGATGCCTGTCGTACAATTTGGGCAGCAAGCTGGTCGTGGGGAAGGCCGTTACCGGAGAAAACAGGCAGCTTCTGACCCCGTATTAATGTGGTAAGGCAGTCGATTGCAGATATTCCGGTCCTTATATAGTTTCTGGGATAAGTCCTTGTGCAGGGATTAAGAGGCCTGCCGTTTACATTGCGTGTAACCTTAGGGGTGATCCTGCCAAGCCCGTCGATGGGCTGGCCGATGCCATTGAACACACGCCCAAGTATATCCTCCGAAAGGGCAAGCTCCATCGGGTGACCTGTAAGCTTGGTATGGGTGTTATATAAGGACATATCCTCAGTTCCCTGAAACACCTGTATGACAGCCTTATCCTCATATATCTCCACAATGCGTCCGGTTTTGCGCTTTGTTCCTTCAACCACTAACTCCACAATCTCATCATAGGAAGCATCCCGCAAGCCTTCCAACACTATCAGGGGGCCGTTTATTTCACTTAATCCAAGGTATTCTATAGACATAGACTACATTCCTTTATATTAAATTATTATGCATTCTTCTCCATGATACTGTTGTAGAACGAATCTATCATGCTGATGTATTCGTCAAATTTATATAACTCGTCATTTCCAATGTCATACTTTATGGAAATTATCTTGTCAAAGATGCCGTCCTCCTTAAGAATTGACATCGGCATATTCAGGTCGATAAGCTGCTTTGATTTTGAATACAGGTAAAGGATAGTCTGCATCATCTTAAGCTGCTTTTCCAGCGGAACGTAGGTGTCGGAGGGGTGGTAGGCATTCTGCTGCAGGAAGCCCAGACGGATAACTCTTGCAATTTCCAGTATAAGCTTCTGGTCGTCAGGAAGGACATCACTTCCGATAAGCTTTACTATCTCCATAAGGCGGCTTTCCTCTGTCAGGAGGGACAAAAGCCTGTTTCTGCAATCAATGAATTCCGGGCTTACATTTTGTGTGTACCACATCATAAGCTCCTGAATGTATTCGCTGTAGCTGGATAGCCAGTGTATAGCAGGGTAGTGCCTTGCGTAGGCAAGGGATTTATCAAGGGCCCAGAAGCAGCGCACGAACCTTTTGGTATGCTGTGTTACAGGCTCAGAGAAATCTCCGCCCTGGGGCGATACCGCACCTATGATGGTTACGCTGCCCTCAGTTCCGTTCAGGTTTTGCATAAAGCCGGCGCGTTCATAGAAGGAAGAGAGCCTGGAAGCCAAATATGCAGGGAAGCCTTCCTCTGCAGGCATTTCCTCAAGACGTCCCGACAGCTCTCTGAGGGCTTCAGCCCAGCGTGAGGTGGAATCAGCCATGATAGCTACATGGTATCCCATATCCCTGTAATATTCGGCAAGGGTTACTCCGGTATAGATACTGGCTTCACGTGCGGCTACAGGCATATTTGATGTGTTGGCTATCAAAACCGTTCTGTCAAGCAGGGGTTTGCCTGATTTGGGATCCTTAAGCTTCTGAAAATCCTCCAGCACCTCTGTCATCTCGTTGCCACGCTCTCCGCAGCCGATGTATATAATGATATCCGCATCTGACCACTTGGCAAGCTGGTGCTGCGTCATGGTTTTTCCGGTACCGAAGCCTCCGGGGATAGCGGCGGTTCCTCCCTTGGCAACAGGGAATAATGTATCTATTATCCGCTGGCCTGTAATAAGGGGCCTGTCCGGGGTATATCTCCTTGCTACAGGACGGGGGATTCGTATCGGCCAATACTGCACAAGGGTTAGCTCCCTTTCTTTACCGTTCTTATCCCTTATTGTAACGATAGGGTCCTTAATTGTATATTTTCCGTCGGCTGCAGTCCATAAAACAGTACCGGTCATATCGGGAGGCACCATTGATTTATGAACAACCAGATCGCTTTCTGGCACCTCTGCTATAATGGTGCCGCCGTATACCCTGTCACCCGGTTTTACCTTTATGCTTACATCCCATAGCTTTGCTGCATTCAGGGACTCAACATTCACCCCTCTGGGTATGAATGCCCCGGATTTTGCGGCAATTTCATTTAAGGGGCGCTCAATCCCGTCAAATATACTTCCGATAATACCGGGCCCTAATGCGGCGGATATGGCTTTGCCTGTAGGGATTACACTGTCGCCGGGCTTCAAACCTGTGGTATCTTCGTATACCTGAATGGTTATTCTGCTTTTTTCAAGTCCTATAACCTCGCCCACAAGCTTGTCGGCTCCTGCCAGCACCATTTCGCTCATTTTGAAGCCGGGAGAGGGGTATAGGTATATGACGGGTCCGTTTATTCCGTATATCTTTCCGATTATATCCTTCATGGTCTGTCCTCCTTGCAATCCTCCCTGCATAATCCGGATTGCTGCTTATAGTATGTTGTCAGGGGTAAAGGAATCCCTGGCTTCGGAAAGCTTTGTCATAAAGGAATGGTCTATCAGTATTGTACGGGAGGGTATAACCGCCCGCATGCCTCCGATAAAGTCCCGGTTGCTGATTGTTATGTCAAGATTCGTTTCTTCCTCCAGAACAGGCTTTAAGGCTTCATCCGTGGGATTAATGTATATAATAATATCATCGCCCCGGGCAAATTCAGCGGCTTCAATAATTTTAGCCTTGAGATAATCCTTATAGGCATCTGTTTTCATATATGCCTTAAGCTTTTGAGCTACCTCCTCAAATATCCTGTCGGTAAAATCGGCAGTATGCTCGAGGACGCTGCGTTTCAGATCCATAGAAAGATGGGAGAGCCTGCGGTTCTTTTCCCTTATTATGGTGTCATGCTCCATACGGTAGATGTCCCTGGCTTTTTTCAGGGCAGCCTTATGTCTCTCCTCATATAATTCCTTGAGGGATTTTGTATATTCCTCAATCATCCCTGCGCTTTGCGCATTTGCGCTTTCAATTACGGATGCAAAAAAGCTTCTCAGCTTCTCGCTTATATTCATAATTGCCTCCTAAAAGACCATATACTCTTACAAGACCATATCTTTACTAAAAGATCATTGCTTTTTACTCTTACAAGACCATAGCTTTTACCCTTACAAGACCATAGCTTTGAACTGCTAAAAGCTATAGCTTTATATTATAATTTCAAGCCGATTGCTTCCCTGACATAGGAGGTGATAAAACCCTCCTTGCGTCCGCTGCCGTGCCTGTCAGGAATTTCAACTATCAGCGGAAGCCTCCGGTTCAGCTTTATGTCGTCAATAATATCCGGGAATTCACGGCTGAACTTCTCGGTAATTAATATTATGCCGATGGATTTGTCGGAGAGGGCATACTCAAGCTGTTCCTTAAGGTGCTGCCTTGAATGGATGACAACCCCGTCAACACCGGCAAGTCTCATACCTGTATAGGTATCCGTATTATCGCTGATTAAAAACATACGCATATAAATCCTCCTTATACGGCAACAGTATGTTTACCTCCGTGCCAGGCACACTTTCACCTGTTTAGTATGGGAAAGCCTGCGTCTCATCAGCCCAGGATGGTGAAGGATACTATAAGGCCGTACAGCGCAATACCTTCCGCCAGGGCCACAAAGATCAGGGCCTTGCCCATTATGGAGGAATCCTCGCTCATTGCGCCTAAAGCTGCGGAGGCTGCGGAGGCAACTGCAATTCCGCCGCCAATACAGGAAAGACCTGTTGAGAGGGCAGCAGCAATATAGCGAAGGCCTTCGGCGGAGGCTGAAGCTGTCTCCTCGGCAGCATAAGCCTTGCCGGAAAACAGCATTATATCCGCCATAACGAGGATGGCAAAGAAGAAAAATATATTGCAGGCTAATGTTGTCTTGAGGCTTTTCCTGGTCTTCTTTCTGGATATGAGAAAGGAGCCGAAGGGAATGACGATACTTAATATTAATGCAATTACTGTTACAATCTGGACTTTCATGTATTAATCCTCCTATATGGATTTGTTTATATTGTATGGTTTGAATTCCTTGCCTGTTCCCTTATAAAATCTGCTGAACATTTCATAATATTCAAGCCTCAGCACCTGAATGCCTGCAACCAGGCCTTCCATTGCTATAACTATTATATTGCCGAGAACAATGACTACTATATTGGAGCTGCCGGTTTCGGCGCCCGACAAAAGCATTACAACTCCCATCATGGCGGCATGGCTTAAAGCAAATGCTCCAATTCTTAAGAAGGAAATTGTGTTTGTCACATAGCTTAGGAGCACTTCAAAAAGCTCGAAAAAGTTTTCCAAAAAGAACATTGCCTTATGCTCGGGGAATATATGGGCCTTCTTCTCCACAATATGGCTTAAGGGCTCCTTGAAGAATATAAAAAGCAGCGGCACCGCAAAAAAGAGTATCAGTATAAATACCGCAGGCATGGGGCGGCCCGTGAATGCTAAAAGGACGCATGCTATGGCAGCGCCATAGAAGATAAGTCCCGGTAATCCGTTTGTATCAAATAGCAGCCTGCTTAAGTTTTTCTCTTTTATAGAATTTATTATATTGAGAAGCATGGAAATAAGTATCAGTACAACTCCGAAGCCAACGCTTGTCAGAAGGATTGTCATTACGTTTTCCATCGGAGACATCCACAAAGGCTTTATAATATGCTCAAAGCCAAATACGCTTCCGTATATGAAGCCGGCCAGTGTGGAGAACACGCCTGCAACTGATATAATTGCAGCAAGACTGGATTTTTTCAGCTTGTATATAAGGTATCCTGCAATTGCAAGGCACAGGCCCTGTCCCACATCTCCGAACATTATTCCGAAGATTATTGAGTAGGTAATTGCAACAAAGGATGTGGGATCAACTTCATTATAAGCAGGCAGCCCGTACATCCTGACAAACATTTCAAAGGGCTTGAATATACGGGGATTCTTCAACCGGGTCGGAACCTTTGCGCCAACGCTTTTTCGGACGTCCTCAATGATGCAGTATACATCCGGGTCCTTTCCGGTTTCCTCCGAGAAATTTTGCTCATCCTTTTCCGGGAGCCAGCCGCAGAGGATATAGAACTCTTCATCCTTATCCTTTTCCCTGGTGCAAGCGGCAAGCTTTCTAACCTCAAAATTGCTGCTGTATGCAAATAATGAATTATGTGCGGTTATAAGCTCTTCGCTTCTTTCTGCAAGCAGCCCGTTAATCTGTTCGTTAAGCCTAAGTATTGAATTGTTTAATGTATTCCTTGCCGACAGACAGGTACGGTAGGCTTCTTCGGGAGTGCCTTCAAATTCGTAGGACAGGAATATCCGTTCAAAGTGCATGGATGCGTAGACGGCATCCACCTTAACCGAAAGGGAGGTCGGTACGAAATATACGCCCCAGACATATTCCCTGTCGCTGTTGCACTCATAAAATATGGAATTTAAGTTGTCCCTGACATACTTTATAAACTTATTGTAATATTCCCGAGCTATCCTTCCAAATCTGAAATTAATAAATTTAAGGTCCAGAATCTTCTTTATGTCAAAATCAAGGTTTCTGAAGGGCTCTATCTGATTGATAAGCTCCGTATAATGCTCCCGTTCTGCAATAAGCTCCTTAATGGCAGCCTCAGGTACTTCAAGCTCTTTCCCGATAGCTTCGATTGTTTCGCCGGCCTTATCGGGAGGCATAAGAGCAGAGGCTTGTATATCCTTGTTTTTAAGCCTTTTTACAAGCTGTTCGGACTTGGCAAGAGTATCCTTGTAGGGATTAGTCTCAATAAAGGGCTTAAGCTCATGCACGGAGCTTAACTCCGCCAATGCATTTTCCAGATGTATGCTGTATTTATTGAGGTACATGCCGACAACACGGTCAAAATCACGCTTGGGACCTGTTATAGTTACGAATTTCATTTTTTCTATCATATATTGTCACCTCGTTTCTTGACTGGCGGTATGCCTATTTACCGGTATATGAACTGCCGAATATATATTTCAGCCTTTCTGCAGGTTCCAGCTTGTAGCGTATGCATTCAAGGGCGGTTGTGAGGCGGCCGATTTCAGTTTCTCTGCAGTACAGGTAATAGTTTACCCGGCTCATTGAGGCTGGGTATTTTTTAATATTGTCCCTGCTTATTCTCATAATTTTAATATCATAATATGCTTCCATACTGCCGTCCGTAAGGTGTGCGGCAAAATCTCCGTAAGGAGTACCGGCTAAAAGCGACATGAATTCTTCTGGTGAGGAAGAATTTATAAGCTTAAGCAGCGCTTCCTTCGACAGCTTGTAATTTACGGGTATCATGCGGGCAAGTATATCGGAGGGTTCTGACCTGTACAATGCCTTCAGTCTGTATGCCCACATTATATTCATAAGGTCAATCCTCGTCCCGAGAATATCCGTTACCGCCTTCAGATTGTTTCCCCTGACAAGCTTGTCCTTAAGCTTCCATGCCTTGGTAAAATAAAAAATATCCATCTTAAGCTCATATTCATGGGGCAGAGATTTTTTATCACCCGGAAGACTGCTTAAGACGGGGTAATAATGGGTCCCTTCAAGCTTTGAAATAAATTCCTCCATTGTATATGAAGACATCAGAGCGGATATATCAAGCTTTGAATGCCTGCCGAAGAAATCCCTTAAAAGTGAGAGCTCATACATGTTCTTTCTGTTATGAATATGGCGTATGCAGGCCTTCAATATTGTAACCTCATATCTGAAGAATAAAAGATCCAGGTCCTTTTTCTGCGCATCGTCGGCAAACCGGTAAATACGGGCAAAATCATCATAAAAGACGGAGCCGATTATACGCTCGGCATCATAACGGTGAAGCTCATGCTCATCATATTGTTTGAAAACATTCCTGTAGCCCGGATGATTTTTAAGAAAGGCTATTAAGTCCGAAGTAGTATTAATAGAAGCAATCCTTTCGAATTCCTCTTTTTTGATCAGATTGGCACTCATAGCTTTTATCTTTGCATTTATTCCGCTGTATGAGAGAAGATTATTCATAGGACCTCCCGGAATTTAAAGTCTTCCTCATAGCTTGATTATATCCTGAAAAATCCTGTCGGCTATTGCTTCGTGATTAGTGGCATAGGCCTCCTCAAGCTGTTTTTGCTGCATTTCACATTTTTCCTTAAGCTTTTTCAGTTCATCCTCAAGCTCACTGTCGATCTTTGCCCGCAGCTCCTTTATACGGACATTATTATCAGCCATTATTTCCTGTTCCATCATATCTGCTTTAGCCTCATATTCCTGCTTAAGACGCAGCTTTTCTTCATTCGCCTTGTTTATGATTACATTTGCCTGCTTATCTATTTCAAATATGCTTCTTATAGTCTTTTCCATAACGCTCCTCCATAAAAAACTTAAATATATATTACAACGCAGACCGTAAAACACATATAGCCATTCTGTACAAAATTATATCATGAATTATTACTGATTTATATATAGAATAACTAATTAAAGGAAAAAAATACTTGCCTTACCGGTATAGATGCTGAAAAC
>DCTS01000044.1:25139-32008 GCA_002329645.1 Lachnoclostridium sp. UBA1434
ACCGCTACGTACGACAACCGAGCGGGAGCGTGTCTTAAGATGGATAATAACCACACGCTGTTTTTTATAAATCCAGCTCATTATGTAGGGTAGGCAAAATGCATTTGCCTTTTGCCTTCATGCCAGGTATGAAATAATCACAGAAAACGATTAAGTAATAATTTTAAATAATCTAAAAAATATATTGCAAAAATCTTCGAAAAGGATTAAGATGTTATTGTACAGATTTTACATAAGCAGTTATTTATGGATTATATAAAGCTGAATTTGCTCATTTAAAAATATTCATTTACCTCATATAATCGTCATTAGTTTTAAAAATATATATACTGCTGCCTGATTTTTGGTAAAAATGCTGTAAAGTCAGGTGCAGAAAACGTTTAAGTCTATAACTCAATTTTGCATGAACAGGGGTATTATTGTGGTTTCCATAAAAGATATATCAGTAAGGTGCGGAGTTTCTGTAGCCACCGTCAGCAAGGCATTGAATGATCACAGCGACATAGCCCAGATTACTAAAGAAAACATAAGAAGAACCGCAAGGGAGATGGGATATTTTCCGAATTCGTCGGCAAGGGCACTGAAAACCAACCGTACCTATAATCTTGGAGTATTATTTGTAGACGAGGCACAAAGCGGACTGACACACGAGTATTTTGCCAGGGTGCTTGAAAACTTTAAGGTTGAAGCTGAAAGAAACGGATATGACATAACCTTTATAAGCAAAAACACAAGGAGTAAGATGTCATATTATGAGCACAGTAAATACAGGGGTGTGGACGGAGTAGTAATTGCCTGTATAGATTTTAATAATCCCGATGTAATAGAGCTTATTCACGGAGAATTACCGGTAGTGACTATCGACCATGTTTTTGACAACCGTACGGCTATCATATCAGACAATGTCAAAGGCATGCGGGATCTGATTACTTATATATATGAGATGGGCCACAGGAGGATTGCCTTTATATACGGGGATGAATCCTCTGTTACCCAAAACCGTGTGGGAAGCTATTATAAGACTCTCGGAGAGTTGGGAATCTCGGTTCCGGACACCTATGTTAAAAAAGGGATATACCATGATACTGAGACGACCGCAAGACTGACGCGGGAGCTGCTTAATCTCGATGACAGACCCACATGTATTATATTCCCGGATGATTTCTCATGCATCGGCGGAATGAATGCAATCAAGGAATACGGCTTAAGGATACCCGACGATATTTCCATAGCAGGTTATGACGGTATATTGCTTTCACAGGTGCTTGAGCCCAAGCTTACGACCCTTCAGCAGGATACGGTGGCTCTTGGAAGAAGTGCGGCAGAGAAGCTGATAGCACTGATTGAAAACCCCAAGGCCAATGTTATTGAAAGAGTTGTAGTTGAAGGAAAGGTTCTGAAAGGAAATTCCGTTAAGAATCTTAATATTAAGTAGTTTAGTAATTATTGATTCAAATGCATGTTAAGGTGCTCGGATGCGGTTGCTTTTCCGGGTGCATGCCAAATACAGGGGAGGTATAAGGCCGGACCCGTAAAAAATGCCGCAGCTATAGCAGGGGGGAAAGCTAAGGCACCTTAACTGCATTGAGATAAACACCATGTACATGGCAAAGCATAATTTTAAGTGCGCGAGTAGGGATGAAGGGGAGTTATTATATATAAACCTGCGCATCACAGACATTTTATATGCAGTGCATGGACAAGACATGTTCAATTTAAAAGGACCCGGTAAGCGATTATTCGTATACCGGGTCTTTTGCCTTGTGGTGCGGCAAATATGCCGGACCACATTGGTTCGGAGAAGCCGGACCAAATTTGCCGGACCATATTAGTTCGGAGAAGCCGCACCAAATTTGCCGGACCATATTGGTTCGGAGAAGCCGCACCACATTTACCGACAGGTGTATTTTTCTGTATTTCCGGGCAGGAAGAGGAAATATTTCAGGTTGAATAAAAATAAGGAATGGGTTATAATTACATAGTTGTAATATGTCGCAGATAAAATAGTAAGCGCTGTTACATAATAATAACGGAGGTGAGCGGATGGCAAAGGAAACAGTGCAAACTATCCGTAAGGCTGAGATTGCGGCTGTCGATGCAGAAAGAGAAGCCCTTAAAAAGAAGGAAGCCATTCTCCTGGAAGCACAGCAAAAGGCCAGGGATATGGCTGCTGCCATGGTAAACGGGGCTCAGGATAAGGCACAAAAGGAATACGACAAAGCCATCGAGAAAGGCAAGGCAATGACTGAGGCCGCCAGACTTGGGGCAGAAAAGGAAATAGCAGTATTAAAGGAAATTGTAAAAAGTAAGGAACAGACGGCAATTGACCTGGTTATCTCCACTGTCGTGTAACTGCCGATAAGAATAAGGCAAAGGAGTAAATCTTCTATGGCATTGCTGAACATGCAGCGCATATATATCTATGCATTGAAAAAAGACAGGAAAAAGCTACTTGAGCTTTTGCAGCGCCGAGGCGTTGTTGAAACAAGAAATATGATTAAGGAAGATGCGGTGTTTAAAAAGAGCGATACACAAGCCGCAAAAGCCGTATTTGAAAGAAATATTGCATCCGCACAGGAGGCACTTGAGATTCTTGACACATACTCACCCGAAAAGAAATCCCTGCTTTCTTCCTTTAAGGGAAGGAGTGAGGTTTCATGTGAGGTATATGATGCCTTCCGTGATAAATATGATACAACCGTAGATATTGCAAACCAGATTATAAGGTTGTCAAGAAGCATAGCCGAGAGCAAGGCAGAACAGCTAAAATACCGCACACAGGCCGAAGTGCTTGCGCCCTGGGTAAGCCTTGACATACCTCTGGATTATAAGGGTACGAAGCATACCGCAGGCTTTATAGGGTGCCTTCCCAAAGCATGGGATTTGGAAGCTCTTTATGCAAGCCTGTGTGATTTTATGCCTGTTCATATTGAAATAATAAGCGCTATTAAGGATCAAACCTGCATTTTTGCAGTATGCTCAAGGGATAAGGCGGATGGGGTATATGCCGCTTTAAGGGGTATGGATTTTTCATATCCTTCAATATCGGCTGACGAGCCTCCTGCAGTGCAGCTTCAGAACCTTAAGGAGCAGATTAAGGAGACAGAGGATGCAATCATAAAAGCCCAGGATGAGATCGGGGCATTGGCCGGGAAAAGGGAGGAACTTAAATTCCTTTATGATTATGAAACAATGCGCCTTGAGAAATATGAAGTTCTGGGTAATCTGCTTCAATCCAAAAACCTTTTCATAGTAAGCGGTTTTATACCTGAAAAGGATGCCGCAAGCCTTGCCGGGGAGCTTAGCGAAAAATTCGGCGCATTTGTTGAAACAGAGGCTCCGAGAAAGAAGGACGAGGTACCCGTACTCTATAGGAATAACGCATTTTCAGCGCCTCTTGAGAGTGTTGTTAATTCATACAGTCCGCCTGGCAGGGGTGAGTCTGACCCTACAATGGTCATGTCATTATTCTATTATATGCTGTTCGGCCTGATGTTCTCGGATACGGGCTACGGACTGATATTGGCATTAGCCTGCGGAATTGGGTTATTGCTTTTCAGAAAAACCATGGAGCAGTCCATGAAGAAGAACCTTCTGATGTTCATGTACTGCGGAATAGCAACGGTTTTCTGGGGCATCATGTTCGCCAGCTATTTCGGAGATCTGCCGGATGTCATATCAACGAAATTCTTCGGCAATGAGCAAATTCCTGTCATACCTCCGGTCATGTTCTTCCCGGTGGAAAAGCCCATGCTCATGCTGACCTTCTCAATGGCTATCGGTATTATCCACCTATTTGCCGGTCTTGGGATGAAGGCATACCTTCTTATAAGGCAAAAGGATTTTAAGTCGCTGCTTTATGATGTGGTATTCTGGTACGGGCTTTTAGTATCAGGCATTATTGTCCTCTTATCCATGGAGATGCTTACAAGCATGCTTCAGATCAGCGTTACCATTCCGGCTCCGGTCAGGAATGTGGCTAAGTATGTTGCCATCATATGTGCGCTGGGTATTATACTTACCAACGGGAGGGAATCCAGGCAGCCTTTCAAGCGCATCCTTAAGGGATTGTATGCACTTTACGGGATATCGGGGTATCTAAGCGATGTATTGTCATACTCCCGTCTTTTGGCCCTTGGTCTTGCTACGGGTGTAATAGCGTCCGTAATTAATAAAATGGCTGCTATGCTGCCGGGGCCTATACCATTCTTCATTGTAGTAATAATTGGACATAGCCTGAATTTCGGTATAAATGTGCTTGGCGCATATGTCCATACAAACAGATTGCAATTTGTAGAGTTTTTCGGTAAGTTTTATGAAGGGGGAGGGAAGCTCTTCACCCCCTTTGGAATTCATACAAAATACTTTAAAGTTAAGGAGAAGATGAAAAATGGAAGTATTGAATAATTATGGTATTGTATTAGCTGTATTGGGAGCGGTATTGGCAGCGCTGGTATCCGGAGTAGGATCTGCAAGAGGGGTCAGCATGGGCGGTGTCGCCGGTGCAGGAGTTATTACGGAGGATCCTTCAAAATTCGGTAAGGTTCTTATACTTCAGCTGCTTCCCGGTACCCAGGGTATTTATGGCTTGCTGATAGCCTTCATTACACTTTCCCAGATCGGAGTAATAGGCGGCGGAGCCGAGGAGATTTCCTTTGCCAAGGGATTATGTTACCTTGGAGCATGCCTGCCTATGGCAATCGTAGGTTATACTTCAGCCATCCGTCAGGCTAACGCTTCTGTTGCAAGCATCGGTGTGATAGCCAAAAAGCCCGAGCAGTTCGGTAAGGCCATGATATTCCCCGCTATGGTTGAAACCTATGCAATTCTGGCCCTGCTTATCTCAATTCTGGCTGTAATCGGAGTAGGCGGATTAAACATATAACTTTTTGGGAGATTAAGCTATGACTGGATTAGAAAAAATTTTGCAGGCAATAAAAGCCGAAGCGGACAATAATGTAAAACGCATCCTTTCTGAAGCTGATAAGGAAGCCGAGGACATAATGGCTGCCGCCAAAAAAGAAGCTGAAGAGGCCTGCAAGCGGATTGAGGACAAATCCGAACAGGATGTCAAGTCAGTCTTAAGCCGGGCCGAGTCAGGTGCGGCATTATTGGAGAAGAAGCTGCTCCTGGATGCAAAACAGCAGTTGATAGGTGAAATCATTGAGAAAGCCAGAAAAAGGCTTTGTGATCTTCCTGATGAGGAATATTTCAGCGTTATTTTAAAGCTGATTAGAAAGCAAGCACAAAATAAGCCGGGCAAGCTGGTTCTGTCGGACAGGGATATGAATCGTCTTCCGAAGGATTTTTCCAGGAGAATTGGCCAGACCCTAAAGGATATTGAAGGCGCATCTCTGGAGGTCTCCGATCAGACAGTGAAGATCGACGGCGGTTTTATACTGGTATACGGCGATGTGGAGGAGAACTGCTCCTTCGATGCCTTGTTTTCTGCTGCAAGGGACGAGCTGCAGGATAAGGTTAATAAATTACTATTTGATTGAATGTCCGCAGGGAGGGATTTGACATGACAGACATGACTGACAAGCAATTCTTGTATGCGGTTGCACGCATAAGAACCAAGGAGCTGTCATTGTTTTCAAAATCAGATATTGATCAGCTGTTAAGCTGCAAATCCGAAAAGGAATGCCTGCGCCTGCTTGCGGACAAGGGCTGGGGTACGGCTGACGAAACGGATTCCGATAAGCTTCTTGCAAATGAAAGAATGAAGACCTGGGAGCTTATGAGTGAGCTGGTGAAGGACTTGTCGGTATTCAATACCTTCCTTTACGGCAATGACTATCACAATCTTAAGGCGGCAATTAAGAAGGTCTATACCAATTCCGATCTTGAGGACATATTCATGCCTAATGGTACGGTTAATCCGGAGCTGTTCCTGCAGGCGGTCAAAGAGCATGACTTCACGCTGATACCGGAGCATATGAGGGAATGCGCTGAGGAAGCATACCAGGTGATGTTCTATACGGGAGACAGCCAGCTTTGCGAGATTATAATTGATAAGGCTGCCCTTAATGCTATTTATAAGCAGGGAATGCAGTCCGGCAACGAGCTTCTTGCGGCTTATGCAGAGCTAAAGACTGCATTTGCTGATATCAATATTATTATAAGATGCATCCGCACCGGAAAGGACAAAGAATTTATAAAGAGGGCGCTGGCAGAATGCTCAAGCCTTGATACGGCAAGGCTTGCCGAAGCAGCCGTAAATGAAGGCTTTGAGGGAGTCCTGACATACCTGGGAGAAACTGTCTATGACGATGCGCAGGTACCCTTAAGAACCTCCATGTCCGCCTTTGAATGCTGGTGTGACAACAAAATTATCGAGCTTATTAAGCCTCAGAAATATAATCCTTTTACATTGTCACCCCTTGCGGCATATATACTGGCAAGGGATAATGAGATTAAGACGGTACGAATTCTGCTTTCCGGCAAAAGAAATGAGATACCGGACGGTGCAATCAGAGAAAGATTGAGGGATATGTATGTATAAAACAGCAGTAATCGGCGAGCGTGACAGTATATACGGATATGCTGCGCTTGGGATGGATATATATCCTGTAAAGGATGCGCAGGAGGGTGAAAAAACCTTGAAAGCCCTGGCTGAGGGCGATTACGCAGTTATATTTATTACCGAAGCTCTTCAGGCAAAGGTAAGCGACACTATCGACCATTATGTTAATGAGGATTTACCGGCAATTATACCAATCCCGGGCGTTTCGGGAAACACGGGAATGGGAATGCGAAACGTTAAAAAAAGCGTGGAGCGCGCCGTAGGCTCCGATATTATTTTCAATAATTAATATAGATTTTATTTATGAATACTAAAAAAGCAGGTGAAGAATATGAGCATTGGC
>DCTS01000066.1:0-44263 GCA_002329645.1 Lachnoclostridium sp. UBA1434
GCCGCTTGAGGCCTTACTGCCGGATATTCTCCGGACTTCGGCGTCAAGGCTAATTTGCTGTCGGCAAGAAGTTATTCTATCACACACTTCTTACTATGTCAACCATCTTATATCTACTTTTTTTACAAGCTTCGATATATTTTTTGTTTTCATTTCCGTCAGCGGCAAAATTCATTCTACTACACTTGTAGAATAAAGTCAAGCATTATTTATTATATTTTTTATATTTTTTAAACTTTTTATTCAATTTAAGTCCACCTTATAGGCATTGAGGCCTAAAATATAAGAAACAGTACGCATAAGAAACAGCCGTTTGTATGCATTAAAAAAGCCCAAAGCATACTGCTTCAGGCAAATATTAAAGCATAGCATAATTTATTTAATATCAACCAGCTCAGCTTCATCCAAATCCTCGGCATCTATGCTTAATGTATGAAGGGCTCTTCTCTTCCTTCTGGCCTCCTCGGACGACTCCAATATAAAATCCTTAATCGGGCCTGAATTTCTGATGTGCTGAAGAACCAATTCCGGATGTGTTGTATCTCCTGTATAACAGGTTATAGTGCCAAGCTTGAAAATTCTTTCTCCCAGGCTCCTGGTCAGCCTTACATCCTGAATCTTATACATGAAGGCGTCATCTTCCGTTATACTGAGAAAGCCTGATGTAATAGTAAGCTTTTCATCTGTTATTGTGTACTTTGTAAAGCTGAATGGCAAGCCAAAGAACTTAATCCGTTTTCTCTCGACAAATTTCATACCCAATCCCCTTGCTATTTGATTTCAATAATCTCGGCCTTTGATCCCCTTGATATAATCAGGTTTATGTCGCTCATATCCAAATCCTTGGGCACCTCGAATATCAATACCGCTGTTCTAGTTGTGTTTTTCTCAATCATTATATTTATAAGTCTTAAGTCGTTTTCAATGAATGCCACATAAGGTTTACGAATGGTACCCACATTAATGTCCAGCTGATATGAAATATCGGCTTTACGAAGGTCGAGTTTTATATTATCATTGGTTTTATTCTCTATGGAAAATGAAGCAACCAGCAACTGATTTCCCTCTCTGGGTGTTATGGAAAAATAGGAGTTAGTTTCATCCTCCGGATAACTGTTATACAGCTTGTAGCTTATATACTGAATATCCAGTCCCTCTACTCCTATCACTTCAGACACAGTATATGCATCACTTTCAGCATTCTCTTTGCTGCCGCTTTCATCATTCCCGCTTTCACTTTCATCTGCAGGAGGGGTGGGTGCAGTTGATGTCTGCAGGTCATTTTTCGCCCTGTCATCACTTCCCTGATCCAGGAACAGCTCATCCCGGTCAATTAAGCTGGTTTCTCTGTCATCGTCATATTTTATAAGCAGTCCTGCCATATACTCGGCTACTATACCGGTTTCTGCCTCGGACAGAGCATAATCCTTCATACAGCCTGTCAGTGACAATGCGATAGTGAGTAGCAGAATTATACCCATTCTCTTCATTAGTTAATGCCCCCGATTCAAACATTGTATTAATCTTAAGTAATAGATGTCACATATAACATCATATCACTAATTACAATTTTCATCAATACATATAATTCCAAGCTTAAAATTAATTACAGACTCTAATTATGAACTGCTTCAGCTTCTAATATCCAGTTCAAACCAAAACTCCACTCCGGAAGGATGGTTTTTCACACCGCAATCCCTGTTAAGTGAATTCATTACGGCNNCTTGACTATTGAAAGTCCTATACCGCTCCCGCCATATTCTCTGGTTCTGGCTTTATCCACCTTATAGAACTTAATCCATATCTTATCCAGTTCATCCTCGGGAATATTTTCTCCGGTATTGAATACGGCAACCCTTACCACATCCTCCCGTATTATAAATTTAATTTCTATAATCCCTCCATTATTAACATGGTGGATGGCATTGCTGATGTAGTTTGTTACTACCTGCTCAACCATATATTCATCAGCCCATACATATACAGGAGAGGTTTCTGCAAAATATAACCTGACCTCCTTTTGCCTAAGCAATATGTCTACGGAATCAAGAACAGCGCGAACCAGGGCTGTCAAATCAAATCTCTCAAAATTCACAGGATTCTGCCCGGATTCCAGCTCATTAAGAGTCAGCAGCTTTTTAACCATTTTATTCATCTTGTCTGCCTCATCCATGATTACCTCACAATAAAAATCACGGTTTTCTTTATCATCATTGATATTTTCCTTGAGTCCTTCGGCATATCCCTGGATCAGTGATATGGGTGTTTTCAGCTCATGGGAGACATTGGATAAAAATTCCTTCCTCATCTCATCTATCTCTATCTTCTTCTGGATATCAGTCATCAGCTCGTTATTAGCCGACTTCAGCTCCGAAACAGTACTTTTTAGCTTATCGGAAAGACTGTTGATGCTGTTACCCAGCGTATCTATCTCGTCATTGGTTTTCCCCTGGTATTTTACTTCAAAATCCAGATCGGACATTTTCTTTGCTATTTCAGACAGCTCAAGGATAGGCTTGGTAAAGCTCTTGCTTATCAGCATCATTACGATACTTCCGATAATAACAGCCCCTATACCGATATAGGCAAGGAACCTGTTGGCTATATTCACGCCCTCCTGTATGCTTTCAAAATTTGAGCGCAGGAATATTATTTTATCATGCCCAAGCGTACCTACCAGGTCCAGGTAATTGGCATCATAATGCTCATCATACAGATTGCATATCATATACTCGTCAGTATCCTTAATAAGCGTGGTATTACCTGTATTCTGGCGGTCAAGATAATAGTTTATCAACAGGTTTATCTGGAACTTTTCTCTCTCTCCCAGGTTACTTGGCTCCGGATAATTGTATACCATCTGCCATGCCAAAAACTTAATTACATAGATATTGACTCCATGGCTTGAGGAAAGCCTTTCCATTGCGAGGGTGGCTTCTTCTGACAGATATATCCCTTCATCCTCATAAGCGTCCTTTGAATTCTCACCCTCGTATATCTCTTTAACCTTCCTGTATACGTCGGTTAGTGTCTTCACCTTATATCGCTCATAATAATCGGATAAAAAGGTACGGTTGATAAACCATGTAAGAAAAATTGTTATAATAATAAGCGCCATCAACAGAAAGGTCAGCTTAAATCTTATGGAGTTCTTCATTAATCCACCTCAAATTTGTATCCAAGTCCCCATATTGTTTTAATATAGTCTCCCTTTTTCCCCATTTTGCTCCTGAGCTTCTTCACATGGGTATCGATTGTTCTGGCATCGCCGAAATAATCATAGTTCCAGACATTGTTCAGTATACGCTCTCTGGAAAGGGCAACTCCCTTATTTGCAATAAAATATGATAGCAGTTCAAACTCCTTGAAGCTTAAATCTATGCTCTCCCCGTCGATTTTTACTATATGAGCTACCTTGTCCAGAGTTATGCCGCCTATCTCAATAGGTTCCTCATCCGCTCCCGTCGTCCTGCGAAGTACCGCTTCAACTCTGGCTACAAGTATTTTGGGGCTGAAGGGCTTGGATATATATTCATCAACTCCCAGCTCGAATCCGTAAAGCTCATCCTTCTCATCACCTTTTGCAGTCAGCATGATTATCGGAACCTTGGAATATTGCCTTATTTCCCTGCATACCTGCCAGCCATCCATCTTCGGCATCATTACATCCAGAATAATCAAAGCAATATTCTTATCTGAAAAGAAAATATCTATAGCCTGCTCGCCATTTTCCGCTTCGAGTACCTCGTAATCCTTCCGGACCAGAAAATCCTTTACGAGCTTTCGCATACGGCTTTCATCGTCCACAACCAAGATCTTAAGCTTATCCATTCGGCACCTCCGAAACATATGCTTATAATTGATTTCAAGCAATTATAGCATGGAAATTTGAAGTATTTGTGTTCGCTTTAGGTTTATCTACTATGATTTTACAACCGGCAATATATAAAAGCAAGATAAAGCGAACTACATACACTAAGTGTACATAGCTCGCTCTCGCTTCTTGACATAGCTTTATAAAAACGTATAATATACGGGCAGTCTTATGCATAAGCCATAGACTTACTACAAATTGCATATTATGTATGCAAGTATGGCTTTTGGGATAACAATACTATACTATAATTTTATATTCATAATTATCATTCAGTATAGTATATCCCACCTTCTCATAAGCCCTGGCGGACAAAGGGTTTTTCTTGTCTACGAAAAGAGTGCAGAACATAAATCCCTGTTCCAGAATCTCCTTGCTCATATAATAAATGTTTGCGGCTGCATACCCCAATCCTCTGTATTCCTCGGGTGTATAAATATAATTAATTGTAACTCCGTTCTTAAGCTGTCTTGCTGCTGCAGCCATAGATACTATTTCCTTCTCATTATTCTCAAACACATGAAATTTATTGCTGTATATCAAATCCTTCACGCAGGCATTTGCCGTTTCGTAGTTGATTTCATTTGCCAGAGACTCCAGCTGGAATCTGATCATCCAGTCGGTAATAAGGGTTGCTTCTTCCGGATATGCAAGCCTGTGAAATCCGTCTGCCGGTTTAATCTCGTTGACCTTTCTTATCACCATGATATCGTTACCCAGCTTTTCCATGAAGGACACGTTTGCACCCTTTTTATAATGTTCAATAAATATCCGGCAGATGTCATACCTGGCATTCAGTCCTGCAACCGGAGTATGGTGCTGTATAAAATACTCGGCAAGCAGGCCTGCAGCCTGCTCAAGGCTTTCCTTCGGATAGTTTCCTGCATATATTGATACATTTTCAGGGTATGCGTTGCAAAAATGCAATAATACATAATCATTGTCCTGAATAACGCCAAACATGAATTTATTATCGGAAGTCCCGGCATTATTCTCTCTGGCTGAATAATATACTAACTGACTGGCTGCTTCATCCTTAAGCAGCTCTGCTTCGTTTTCCTCCAGATAGGCTCCTGCACTTTCGTATTCCTTAACAAGCATAAATTCTCCTCTTTCTTCAACAAATAATTCCTAACTATAAATTTTCCCCATATATTACGTTTTAAACTTATTTGCATCTTAATTATATTCATTTCATTGTATATCCATATCAAGTCATTATTTATGTATTGACTTTTCATTTATGCAATATCATACTTTTTAGTACAAGACATAAATAATAAAGATGGGAGGCTTTGATGGAAACCGATAGGACGATTTATGTAAGGATAAAGGAGTATATTCTTATAACAGCCGGGGTTCTGCTTGTTGTAGCCGGGGTTTATTTCTTCAAGTTCCCCAACAACTTTTCTATCGGCGGGGTAACCGGCATTGCAATCATATTGAGCAGGCTGCTTAACGGAGCGTTAAGCTCGGGAATGATTGTCCTCATATTAAACCTTGTTCTTCTTATAATAGGGTATATCTTTCTTGGGAAAAGCTTCGGCAACAGAACTGCATACGGAAGCCTTCTTATGTCGCTGGCTATCAGGCTTCTGGAAGTTTTTGTCCCGATGGAGGGCCCCCTTACCAACGAGCCAATGCTTGAGCTGGCCTTTGCAATCATACTTCCTGCCGTCGGTGCAGCAATACTGTTTAATATCGGAGCCTCTACAGGAGGCACGGATATCATTGCCATGCTGCTTAAAAAGTATTCCAATATAGATATAGGCCGTTCGCTGCTTTTGTCGGACTTCCTGCTGACTATGGTCACATTCATCGTATTCGGTGTTCAAACAGGACTTCTCGCAATTCTTGGCCTGCTCCTGAAATCTACGCTTATTGATACTGTAATAGAAAATTTGAATTTGAATAAATATTTTACTATTATTTGCGAAAATCCAAAGCCAATCTGCGATTTCATAATGAAGAACATTCACCGCAGCGCCACTGTAATTGACGCCAAGGGCGCCTTTACCGAAAAGAATAAGAAAATCATACTTACAGTCATGAACCGTTCACAGGCAGTCAGTCTCAGAAAGTTCATTAAGGAGACCGAGCCTGAAGCATTTCTGCTTATAACCAATACAAGCGAAATCATCGGACGAGGCTTCCGCGGATGAGAAATGTATTATTCATCAGTATTATCATGTACAGGCAAATCGCCGGCTATATTGAAAACACTTAGTATATCATGTGTTTCACAGGTAAATTGTGCAATTCATATTATATTGGATTGGCTCATATGATATATAAATCAGAACATTCAGGTGCGGCTAATGGATTTTATGCAGAGCAGGACCTATGCCAATCTTCAGACGGCCTTTGAGTTTGAGCTTGAATCCAGTACATTGCTTTCGATATCCGCGGACAGGGCCAGGCAGGAGGATTATCAGCAAATAGGCAACATTTATGATACATTTGCAAGAAATAATAAGGAACATGCCAGGATATGGATGAGACAGCTGAACGGCGGGACTCTGCCCTCAATGACCGAGCTGCTTCAATCTGATTACCAGAGAGAAAACTATGCCGGCAATACAATGTACAGGGAATTTGCACGAATTGCTGCAGAAGAAGGATTTACACAAATAGCTGCCTTGTTTAACGGAGTGGCGAATATTGATCTTAATCATGCCCTGACTTTAAGGACTCAATATGAAAATGTTGTGCGGGAGGAGGTCTTCTGCAAACCCCGGGAACAATTATGGATTTGTTTGCAATGCGGCAATATTCTGTCGGGCTTGTGCGCACCGGAGGTTTGTCCGGTATGCGGATTCCCCCAGGGCTATTATCGTGTATATGAATAGATTATATTAGGCAAAAATGATGTGTAATAAATATGTATATTAGAATAATATACAATAAAAGCAGCCTGTTCAGGCAAGGATTGTTAAGATCCTGTCCTGTACAGGCCGCATTTATTGTATAGGCAATCAGTACGCCAGATAGCTTAGCCGATAAAGAGCTGTGACCAGTAAATAACACCGTTTGACTGATATACACCTATTCCGATTTTGCTGAAGCCGGCATTCAGTATATTAGCTCTGTGTCCCGGTGAGTTCATCCATCCATTCACGACCTCCTGAGGAGTTCTCTGTCCGTAGGCGATATTCTCTCCTGCTGTCCTGTAGGAAATGCCATACTCCTGCAATACTGTTGAAAACTTGCTGCCGTTAGGCCTTGTATGGGAGAAGGACTGGGCAGTTTCCTGCGCGCGCTTGCCTGCTGCTGCCGCTAAGGTAGAATTTGTTGTAAGTGCCGAAAGACCTGCCTTAGCTCTCTCAGCATTTACCAACTGAAGCACCTGGTCTGCATAGCTCCCGACGGTGGTATTGCTGCCGTTGGATGTATTGCTTCCGGAAGTATTGCCGGTATTTCCCGTTGGCTTTGTAGGAGAAGCCTGGGATGAGGGCTTGGTTGAAGCATTGCTTCCCGGCTGCTTTGTGCCGGGCCTGGTTGTCTGTGTCTGGGTGTTCTTGCCTGATTCGCTTCCAAAGATTTTCAGGATATCATCAAGTGATCCGATTTTCTTAAGGTCACTCGCATTCAGGTTGCTATATCCGTTCTTCTGAAGCTTGTCGGCTACATCAGCATATGAGTTACAGTCGGATAAATCGCTCTTGTATACATATGTCCTTCCGTTTTTTGCAAGCTCATTCAAAAGGTTTTCCTTTGAATAATTATTATTTGTATATTTGGTGTTCTTGCCTGCTGCACTATTTGCATTGCTGTTTGTCGTGCAGTTTGCATTGTTGTTTACTGTGTTCTTTGTTGTGTTGCTTGCTGTGTTGTTTCTTATGCTGTTGTCTGTGCTGACATTTGCTGCCTTTTTGCCTGCTGTTGCAGCATTTTTGCTGCCTTCAGTCCTTTTAGTTCTGTTACTGACCTTGGCGTTATTGTCTTTTGTATCTCTGTCTCCTGTTTTTTCAGCTGTATTCTTATCGTACTTAAGTGCTGAATTGTCATCGCCGTTATCAGCCTGTGCATCTGCTGCAGGGGCTGCCTGCTCCTTTGTACTGTCTGCATCCTGATTAATTGCTGTATCTTCAGTATCCTGCGCCTTTTCATCAATGGTATCCTGCTGCGTATCCTGTATATTATATATACTGTCATTCTTATCTTCATTGACTGATGTCAACTGATTCACACCAAGAATACCTGTGACGGTTAATGCCAGTGAACATATCGCTGCTATAATAAGTTTCATTTTAGTACCTCCTGTTTGGCTGTGTGTCTCGTTGCTCCTTCAGACTACCATAGTAGTATGTGCAGTTCAATAGTTAGATGTTGGACAGGCTTCCTGTATCTTGATATTAATAACCATTATATACCATATATTCTGTACACACAGGGCGGGCAATAGAATGTATGAAATTAGTCAAATGCCGATTTTAAGCTATTTCCACCGGCTTTAGTCATCCCGGTATTATTAACGGGGGGGGGTATTACCGAAACGTCTTTATTACCTGTTCCTGTCAGAAATACAGTATATTATTTTAAAAAAGTATTACAAAGATGTTAAGTAATTTCTGCTGATGGTCTTACAAATGGAAATTCCTATTATATATATTGATTATTTATGTTAATACATGTATAATTCCGGTAATGGCACGGTAATCCTATGCTTAGGGGGCTATATGAAAATTGATACTAAATCCATATCCTTAAATGATAAATATCCTCCCTCAGAGCCCTGCAGCTGTGAGATATGCAGGTCATATTGCATACGTCCCGGCTGGTGGACCGTTGAGGAGGCCAGGCGTGCTATTGATGCAGGCTATGGAAGCCGTATGATGCTTGAAGTCTCTCCCGATTTAAGCTTTGGCGTCCTGTCTCCCGCCTTTAAGGGCTGTGAAGGAAATTTTGCTCTTCAGGAATATGCTGATAGCGGATGCAATTTTCTTAAGGATGGACTTTGCGAGCTTCACGGAACCGGCTTTGAACCGCTGGAATGCTTATATTGTCATCATAGCAGAAGGGGTATGGGACAAAAATGCCATGAGGATATCGAGAAGGATTGGCATACCCTTAAGGGGCAGCTCCTGATTAAGAACTGGATTGATATAATAAATAATAATCATGCTTCAGGGGAATTATAAGTATGAGGAATATAAAGCAAAGTACATCAATCCAGGAAGGAGATTACATTATGGAATTAAGGTATGATAATGCTGATGACAGCAAGGCCACTCCTAAAAAAAGAACCGGTACCGGCGACGAAGCTGAAATCGACACGACCGATAAGTCGATGCCCGAGAGAAAACCCGAAATAACAAGACCTGATCCCTCTATTGCCACCCCTCATATTCCTGAGGAAATGCCGCCGCGTAAACTAATTTAAAATAAAGATAAAATGCCGATAGCATGTAAAGGTCATAAAAAAGCCCCGGGATTAAGTACGCATAATACACATATGCATATTTTTCTCCGGGGCCGGTTATTTGCAGCTAAAATTAAAGAAATCTTTTATCCAACATAAAGCTTACATTTGCTCAATTCAATTATATTCTTGCTGTCTGCATATAATCATGCCCGGGTATATGTACCGGTTATATTGTATACCTGCGAGCTTCCATCTATGGAAAGTGTTCCGCTGCAATCCAGATTTTGAATAATGCAATCCGGTCCGATAATAACATCCTTTCCATTAACCGTATCCGCTGTTACCCCGCTTAACTCAATACTTGTAGCTTCTATTACCCTTATATTCGAGCGTTCCCTTCTGCACATCCTGATGATTTTAGTCCAGGTACGATGATAATTGATGGTTATACGATCGCCTACTATCTCAGAGGCATTTATACAACCCTCGGCCCGAAGAACCTCCGCAGATATTTCACCGTTTGCCTTTATAACTCCTTCACAATATATCTCATCCGCCTCTATCTTGCCGCCTCTGGAGGTCAAAACGCCCTCTACATCCAGCCTCTTTGCCCGTATGTCGGATCTGATTTCAGCAACCCCCTCACATGAGAAATAGCCCGCCTCAAGTGACCCTGAACAGTTAAACACTCCTTCAACCCGAATGTCCTCAGCCTTTATATCGTCAGTACATTCCCCTACTCCTTCCACTCGAAGATTGCGGTACTCGCCACCGCTTAACTTTCCAATACCCTCTACACTATAATCCTGCATATTATATATTCTCCCTTCTTATTATCAGATTTTCAATTATATAAAGCTTTTTATGTAAATTTTCTGTTGTAATCCAGGCATAATATTACAACGCCAGCCTGCCTTTATATTTTAATTTTATCCTATCGGCAATCTCACTTAAGGATAACTGCTCTATGACCTCGACATCCTCATCAAATAAAACCTGAGCTGAGCCCTGTGTAAAGACAGTATGGTATTCATTGCCGGTATCAATAATTGAGCATACTATATTGTCGCCCTTAAGCTTTCTCAATGCCGGAATACTCCTGCTGACAATATCCGCACACCGGTTATTATTTAATCCAAGCTTACCTGCCGACATGGATATGGCAGCAATAAAGATTACACCCATAAAGCTGCATTCCTCACTGCCGGTGAGATTCTTCAACTCATTAATAAGCTCCGTATCAATTTCTTCAATTTCATATAAATCATCCCATTTTATTGATGTGGCTGTATTTTGCGGAGAAAGCATCCGGGCTAATTCCTCAAGAGAATATTTATCCTTCATATCTAAAATTGACTGTATTCTGCTTAATATCTGCTCCCTTGGAAAGAATGTCTCCTGCCCCGTATAAGCAGATTGCTTAATAAACCATTCTTCCGGTATCAGTCTTTCTCTTTTCCAGCGATAAAGCTGGCCATATGAAATGCCTGTTATTGCAAGGAGATCCTTTTTCGAGATTAAATTCAAGGTCTTCGCCTCCGTAACGTAACATTGTTTTATTATGCAATGACAATGTAACACAACATTGTTACTCCGTCAAGTATTTTTTAATAAAAAATCGGCATAGCCGGTAAATTTACTGACTACGCCGATTTATATTATTATTACATTAGTTATATTGCTTTAAGTACTATATTATTGCCAGCATTATGAAGTTAAGTATAAACAGTGCGGATGCGACCCATAATACAGGGCTTATATCCTTAGCCTTTTTCCTGAATATCTTAACTAAGCAGTAGAAGATAAATCCAAAGGCAATACCTGTTGAGATGCTGTAGGCAAGTGCCATAAAGATACCTGCAAAGAATGCGGGAATGGCTTCGAAAAGATCATCCCATTCAACATCCTTGAATGCTGCCAGCATCATAATACCTACTGCTATAAGCGCCGGAGCCGTTGCCTGTGAAGGAACGATGCCTACAACAGGAGCAAGGAATATGCTTAATAAGAACAGGGCTGCTGTGACAACGGAGGTTAATCCGGTACGTCCGCCTGCTCCGATACCGGCTGCGCTCTCGACATAGGTGGTTGTATTGGAGGTGCCGAATACTGCGCCGATGGAGGTAGCTATGGAATCTGCAAATAATGCCTTGTCCATCTTGGACTTAAAGCCTTTGCCATCCTGAAGGGCTTTCTCGTCTGCTTCATCAAATATTCCGGTCCTTCTTCCGGTTCCGATAAAGGTTCCGATGGTGTCAAATGTATCTGTTAAGCTGAAAGCAAAAATAGTCACTAATACCAACGGTATCTTTGAAGCTTCACTAAATAATGACAGTAATCCTTCTTTACCAAAAGCTGCACCGAAGGTAACTCCAAGATCCTTGAAGGATGTTGCAAGGCCGGATGAAACACCGATGCCTGACAAATCGACTATCTTCATTGGAATACCAATTATCGTGGTAAGTACAATACTGATTAAGATGGCACCTTTAACCTTAAGCACCAGAAGAATGATGGTGATCAGGATGCCAATCAGTGAAAGAATAACTTCCTTGGTGTTAAACTTAACAATTTCAGGGACTACGCTGCTGTCAACATTGATGCTGTCAGTGGCAACATTAATCCAGCCGGATGAACTGGGTACTGCAGGTGAATACTTACCGGGATCCGAAATAAAGTTAAGCAGTCCGGCATTCTTAATACCTATATAGGCAATAAAGATACCGATACCACCGCCGATAGCGCTTTGCAGGCTGCGTGGAATTGCTTTAATAATCAACTTACGAAGCTTGGTTACTGTAATAATGATATTGATTATTCCGCATAAGAATACCATTGCAAGTGCCTGCTGCCAGCTAAAACCAAGTCCAAAGCATACAGTATAAACGAAGAAAGCGTTTAAGCCCATTCCGGGTGCCTGCGCATACGGAACATTTGCAAACAGCCCCATTACCAGTGTCCCGATAATTGCTGCAAAGCAGGTTGCAAGAAATACAGCTTGCTTAGGCATACCTGCCTGTGACAGGATATTGGGATTGACAAAAATAATGTAAGCCATTGTGAAGAAAGTGGTAGCGCCGGCAATAATTTCCCGGGGGACGGTTGTCCCATGTTGTTTCAGCTTAAAAAATTTTTCCATAAATACTCTCCTTTTTTATTATTTATTGAAAGAGACCTTCGGCAGAATCTCTTTAATACTTAAGGCAGTAAATACGTTGAAAAATCTTCGCTCCTAAGTATACATAATAATAGTATTATTAGGAGCGATTTTTCGTGTTCGATTGGCGCATGATTAATGTAATAATTAGTACTAAAACAATTCTAGCAAATACTTCTTAAATATACAATCAGCTTACTTATTAATTATACTAATGCTATTGATTACAAATGCCCGGTATACTAATTCTAGTGGTTATTATTAATAAGATTTATTATTCGCCTTCCTCTTCCTTAGCATTTTCTTCAATTACCTTCTGCTGAACATCGGAAGGAGCCTGCTCATAACGGGCAAATTCATAAGAATATTCACCAATACCTCCTGTCATGGAACGAAGGTCTGTGGAATAGCCGTATAACTCGGAAAGCGGGATATCTGCAATGATTTCCTGCTTGCCATGCACGGGATTCATTCCAAGAACCCTGCCGCGCCTCTTATTAAGGTCTCCCATTATGTCGCCTGTAAACCTGTCGGGTACAACAACCTTGAGGGAAACTATCGGCTCCAGAAGTACGGGCGAGGCTTCCATAAAGCCCTGTTTGAACGCAAGTATTGTAGCCGTCTTAAATGCCATTTCCGATGAATCCACAGGGTGGTACGATCCGTCAACAAGAGTTGCCTTCAGGCCTACTACTGGATATCCGGCAACGGGTCCCTTTAATACGCTTTCAGCAATACCCTTCTCAACGGCAGGGAAATAGTTCCTGGGAACTGCTCCGCCGAATACTCTTTCCTCAAACACATATGCCTGTTCAAGGTTTCCTGAAGGCTCAAATTCCATCAGAACGTCACCATACTGGCCATGTCCGCCTGACTGTTTCTTATGCTTTCCGCGAACGCTGGACTTCTTGCGAATGGTTTCACGGTAAGGCACTCTTGGCTTCATAACCTCGATTTCAACCTTGTATTTTGTAAAAAGCTTGCTGACGGTAACATCCAGCTGCTGATCTCCTATTCCATAAAGGAGCGTCTGCCTGTTCTCCTTATCGTTTACCATCTTAAGGGTCAGATCCTCTTCCATCAGCTTCTGCAGAGCCTGTGACACCTTATCGTCATCGCCCTTGTTCTTCGTCTTAAAGCGCTGATATGTGTACGGAGTCGATACAACAATACGGTCATATACAATAGGTACAGCCTTGGTTGACAGCGTATCACCGGTAACCGTATCGGACAGCTTTCCAAGCGCTCCGATATCACCTGCATAGAGCTCGGTTACCTCCATCTGCTCCTTGCCCCTTAATACATAGATCCTGTTGACCTTCTCCTCTGTTCCCTTTTCGGCATTATATAAAGGTGTATCTGTTTTAAGTACTCCGGAGCATACCTTAAACAGAGAGAACTTACCGATGAAGGGATCTGCAATTGTCTTAAAGACTCTTGCGGAGAAAGGCTTATCCTTATCATAATTTGCCTCAAATACCTCATCCGTCTTAACATTCTTGCCGGCAAACTTAACCTTGGTGGGATCCGGGAAATACTGTTCTATGGCTTGCAGCAGCATGGTTGTGCCCTGGGCATTGACGCCCGAACCAATAAGCACCGGAACAACCGAACCATCTATTACATTATTTCGAAGTGCCTGTGAAATCTCTTCCCGGGTAAACTCCTCACCCTCAAAATATTTTTCCATCAATTCTTCGCTGCTCTCGGCAACAGCTTCCAGAAGGACTTCCCTGTACTTCGAAAGATTTTCCTTGCTACTATCAGGAATATCACATTCCGTATAATTGCTTGCAGTAGTAAACTTCCTGCCCGCCATCTTCACAACATTGGCATACCCGACAAACTTGTCGTTTTCCATAATCGGTACGTGGAACGGTGCAATCTTTTTACCGTATAATTCAATCAGTCTTTCGACTGTCTGATTGTAATTGGCGTTATCATCATCCATTTCTGTAATAAAGAAAATCCTGGGCAGGCTATGCTTTTCACAGTATTCCCATGCCTTTATTGCTCCTGCCTCTACTCCGGCCTTTGCGGATAACACTATAACGGCAGCATCTGCCGCTGCCAAAGCTTCTTCTACCTCGCCGATAAAGTCAAAATAACCGGGGGTATCCAGTATATTGATCTTGGTATCCTCATATACTATCGGTACTACGGTTGTGCTGATGGAAAACAATCTTTTCTGTTCTTCCTTGTCATAATCACTGATTGTATTCCCTTCCTCAACTTTGCCTTGTCTCTTAATTAATCCTGTTGTGTACGCCATGGCTTCGACCAATGTGGTCTTGCCACAGCTACCGTGGCCTAACAGCACTACATTGCGGATCTTTTCCGGCTTGTAAACGTTCATATTGATTTCCTCCAATACATAATATAGTAAACAGTGAGTATAAACGGATATAAAATGTCCATTACCCGACCTATGTGTATATTTTACTAGAGAGAACTTACTTTTACAATACTTTTATGAAATTAACAAGGAACTTCTTTCTTCCACACTTTAAACCGTTACGCTTTAAAGCATTATAGTATTGACACCCATACTCAATTGAAGTATAATTGCAGAACAAAGATGGCAGATAATAACAGGAAAGAAGGGATATCTTAAGCCATGATTATTGTAATGAAACCCCAGGCAAAGCCTGAATCAATACAAAAAGTTAAAAACCTTATTGAAGAGAAGGGCCTTGTGGCGCATATCTCGGCAGGTACAGAGGTGACTATAATCGGTGTTGTCGGAGACAAGACGCTGCTGCAGGATCAGAATCTGGAGATATTCGACGAGGTTGATAAAATTGTATCTGTTACCGAAAGCTATAAGCTTGCCAACAGGAAGTTCCACCCCGAGCCTACAACGGTAAGGGTCAGGGATGTTACTATCGGAGGAGGTACGCTTGTTATTATGTCCGGCCCCTGTGCCATAGAAAGCCGGGAACAGCTTCTGGCAACCGCACAGGCTATAAAAAAGGCAGGTGCGCATATTCTTCGAGGAGGCGCATATAAACCAAGGACCTCCCCCTATGCATTTCAGGGGCTTGAAGAAGAGGGCTTGAAATATATGCAGGAAGCAAGAGATTTAACGGGCCTTCCTGTCATATGTGAGGTTACCAGCCTGAATGCAATAGAAGCTGCAGTAAAATATGTCGATATACTGCAGATAGGAGCAAGGAATATGCAGAATTTTTACCTGCTTAAGGAAGCAGGAAAGACCGGGCTTCCGGTTCTTTTAAAACGAGGCCTGTCAGCAACTATTGATGAATGGCTGAATGCTTCAGAATACATTATTTCCGAAGGCAACCCAAATGTCATATTGTGCGAGCGCGGAATCCGCACCTTTGAAACCGCCACCCGAAATACCCTGGATATCAGCGCCATACCGGTAATCAAGGAAAAAAGCCATCTTCCGATATTTATAGATCCAAGCCATGCCACCGGAGTCAGGGCTTATGTCAAGTCGCTTTCTCTTGCGGCAGTGGCTGCCGGCGCTGACGGTCTTATGATAGAGACCCACCCCAATCCTTCCTGTGCACTCTCCGACGGCCCCCAGTCCCTGACCTTTGACCAGTTCGAAGAGCTTACCGGTGAGATAAAGCCAATGGCAAGATTACTTGGAAGGAAGATATAACCCAATAAATGATGAGAGGTAATCTCGAGCCTAATAGCTGTATTTTAAGTAAACAAACATTTTACATTAATAGCTTACATTAATAGCTTACATTAATAGTTTACATTAATAGTTTACATTAATAATTTAACTTAATAATTTACAATTATTATCCATATATAGTTAAGGAGGATTCATGGAAGATCAGGATAACGACTTTTTAAGTGACCCGGGCATTGAAAAGGCAGCCCGTATAAGGCTTAACAGTTCATTAAAAATCGGCTTTATAGGTTTCGGCCTTATCGGAGGCTCTATTGCCAAGGCTTTGAAAAAGGTTAATCCGGCCTATACCATATACGCTTATGATTATCACAAGGATTCTCCGGGCAGGGAGCTCATTGCAGCCCGCTCCGACGGGATACTTGATGAAATTGTGACATCCCTTCAGGAAGGCATTCCCGAATGTGATATACTGTTTCTGTGCGCTCCTGTGATGTCCAATATCGAATATCTTGCTCAGCTTAAATCTGTTATAAAAGGCTCCTGCATTATTACGGATGTCGGAAGTGTTAAAGGTAATATACATGATGCCGCTTCGGCACTTGGACTTGAGGATGTCTTTATCGGCGGCCATCCGATGACAGGCTCCGAGAAAACGGGGTACTTAAATTCCAATTCGCTGATGTTGGAGAACGCTTATTATATTCTTACTCCCACATCCGGAACTTCAGTTGAAAGCTTAAGCTTCATGTGTCTTTTGGTTAAGCGGATGGGATCAATTCCTATAATACTTGATTATAATGAGCACGATAAAATTACTGCGGCGATAAGTCACCTTCCCCATATTATCGCAGCGCAGTTAGTTAATCTTATACGTGAGAACGACAAGGATTCAGACAGGATGAAGACACTGGCCGCCGGCGGTTTTAAGGATATAACAAGGATTGCGTCATCCTCGCCTGTCATGTGGCAGAATATATGCCTGACCAATGCGCAGGCCATCCGGAGTGAGCTTGAAAGCTACATAAGCTATTTAAGGAACGTATCGGATGCCCTGCTGAATATGGACGGTGAATACCTCTATAATATATTCAATACCGCAGGCGAATACCGCAGCTCCATACCCAGCAAGGCAATTGGCCTGATGAAGAAGATATTTGAAATATACATGGATATCGCAGATGAGACCGGAGCCATAGCTTCAATAGCTTCACTGCTTGCCAGGGAAGGCATAAGTATAAAAAATATCGGGATAATCCATAACCGTGAATTTGAAGAGGGCGTGCTTAGAATAGAGTTTTATGAGGAAAAGGCTATGAGTAATGCAGTAAGTCTTCTAAAAGGCCGCGGATACAGGATATATGAAAGATAACAGAATACAAAAGATAACTGAATACAAAAGATAACTGAATTTATTAATATTGCAGGATCTATAAAGATAGCTGGATCTATAAAGATAGCAGGATCTATAAAGATAACAGAATCTATAAAGATAACTGGTTATGCATGGATAACAGGTTATATGTAAGTAGCAGATTATATAAGGATAGCAGTTATATAAAGATAACAAATTATATAACGATTGCAGGTTATATACGGATAACAGGTTATATAAAGGATTACTCTATATAGATGGAGGAGCATATGACTAATGGATTAAGAGGGGTTGTCACAGTGCCGGGTGATAAATCAATTTCCCACAGAGCTGTGATGCTGGGCTCCCTTGCAGAAGGAACTACCGAGGTTGATAATTTTCTTCAGGGGGCGGACTGTCTGTCTACGATCAGATGTTTCAGGGAGCTTGGTATTGCAATTGACAATAAGCCTTCAAAAAACAGGGTAATTATACATGGCAATGGACTGCATGGCTTAAAAAAATCAGGGAAAACCCTTGATGTGGGAAACAGCGGTACAACAATGCGTCTGCTGTCCGGAATCCTGTGCGGTCAGAGCTTCCCCGGTATAGTAACGGGAGACGACTCTATAAGGAGGCGTCCCATGGACAGGATTATTACTCCTCTCCGGCTGATGGGCGCCGATATAAAGAGCAGGGATGATAATGGCTGTGCTCCCCTGTTTATTAATCATTCCGACATAAATAAAANNAGCCCAGGTAAAATCCTGCATCCTGCTTGCCGGTCTTTATGCTGAGGGTGAGACCTCCGTTACGGAACCTGCCCTTTCAAGAAACCATACTGAGCTGATGCTTTCTGCCTTCGGAGCAAATATCAAATCCTCCGGCAATAGAGTAACTGTTATGCCGGGAAAGGAGCTGACTGCCAGAGCAATAAGGGTGCCGGGCGATATATCATCAGCCGCTTATTTTATCGCGGCCGGACTTATTGTGCCTAATTCCGAGATAGTAATAAAAAATGTCGGAATTAATCCGACGCGCAGCGGGATAATAACAGTATTAAAGCAGATGGGGGCTGATATTCGGCTTGAAAATACAGCCGNNCCCGATGAATCAATGGAAGCCTATGCAGATATTGTTGTAAGAAGCAGCAGCCTTCAGGGGACGGTTATTAATGGAGACATAATACCATCATTAATAGATGAAATACCCGTCATTGCAGTAATCGCATGTTTTGCTAAGGGAAGGACTGTTATCAGGGATGCTGCCGAGCTTAAGGTCAAGGAGTCCAACAGGATTGATATAATGGTCGAGAATCTTGCAAAAATGGGTGCGGATATAGAAGCAACCTCTGATGGGATGGTCATAAACGGAGGCCGGCCGCTGCACGGTGCTGTCATAGACAGCAAAAAGGATCACAGGATAGCCATGTCCTTTACTGTCGCCTCACTAATGGCAGAGGGCACAACTCACATCCTTGATCCCGAATGTGTGAAGATCTCCTATCCAGGCTTCTACACCGACTTGCAAAAACTTAAGCAATAAGTTGATTATATACCTTCAGTTATATTCAGATCTCTTCCAAGCTGCCGGATAAACTCTTCCGTCAGCTTTTGCTTTTCTTTCCAGAAGCGTCTTGCCGGCTCAGTAACCATGGGATTCGATTTCATATCCTTAGCGGTATAGCTCAGCATATGCTTGTATACCTTGTAAAAGTCCGGCTTTCTCTTTTTGGTCACCACCATGGTATCCATTACAAGACCTAAGGCTGCCGTATCGTCAAGCAAATCAGCTTCCAAAAGTATTATAAGCTCTATGGGCGTATCCGGTGCGCTGAGCAGATCCTTTTTAGAATGATTTTTTATAAGATAAGTTACCTGTTCGATTAAGTTCCTGTCAAAACCCTTTTCGGTAAGATATTCCCTGCATATTTTGGCTCCGGCTTCCGCATGCATGCCGTTGTCTTCATCTGTATTATAACCGGCATCATGAAAGATTGCAGCTATGTACAATGCCTCCCTGTTTACTGTTACATCAGCCGAAAGCTCTGAAGCAATCCTCCGTGCCCATGCAAATACTCTTTCTATGTGGTCGCAGCGGCTGTAGTTTATAGACATAACTGATTTGACACCCTGGCACGGCGCCTTCTCCAATTTGTCTTTAACAAATTCAAGCATATCATCATATTTGTCCATATGCAGTCCTCTCCTGTTCAATATCTTAGACAAAAGACGGGAGCACCCTATAGCTGCAAGCATTATTGCCTAAGCCTTATTGGTGCCCCCGGTAAAGATTAAATTACTTTAACACAGTTGTCCTGCCTTTTGTTCCGGTATAATAGCTTTCTTCAGGCCCCAAAAAGCTCTCAAGAAGGTTATTTCCACAGTCGATTACAAGCTTTTGCAGTACAAAGCCTGCATCCACCATATATATCCTCAGCGTATGTACTTCTGCATCCGACAGCTCATGACAGGTTTTAGTGATCCTGATATTTTGCATAACGCCGTCTTCCCATTCCTTTCCGCGTCCTACAGGCGTATCCTTGGTGAATGTATCAACTACCTGCGGCTTGCCCCCGTCAACGGATACGGCATACTTCATACCGGTCTCAGCAGTAAGGCTGTTGGTCGGAGCACAATATACATATGCATCCACCCTTCCCTTTGTACCTGTTACAAAGCGGTATTCAAGATAAGGAGCGTCAATACCCGGCTTCTTAGCCTGAAGGTCGGTAGGAAATACCTTCATTGAGGATAAGGTGCGGCCATAATCATCAATGACCTCCCATTTTCCGTTGCCGTATGAAACATTATTGGCAAAATGCTCGGCTTCAATGGATACATAACCCTGCGTATCCACAAAGGTCATTGCCGGAAGTCCGCTTACATCGTATTTAACCGCGTTAACCTCTGCCACTACCGTTCTGCCCGGGCCGCTTACAATTATTGTCCCCTTGCCGCTATCTCCAAGCCTGTCCCAATCCACACAAACGCTTATCCTTGTATCCTCCATGGTTGATCCCGTCAGGCTTCCTCTTTCATATACAGCATCCTTGTCCGATGTATTCTTCATAAGGATCCAGTCCTGATCTGCGGTCAGGGTAAACCTTACCGGAGAATCCCCGCTGTTTCCGATAATTATATCATATACTTCATTTTTAAGATTGGTGAAGTCGGGAAGCTTTGCCGTTCCTGAGGTATATGCTGTCATGTCGTTGGGGACGGTAACTACCAGCCTTGCCCCCATCTCGGTGGTAACCATCTTCAGTGACGGCATTATATTAACTTCTGCAGAACGCCAGCCTGTCTGCCCGATATGCCCCTGAGTCATCATATTCTTCCACTTGCCGCCGGCCAGCTCGTTGTTATAATAGTCGGACATAATCAAATCCTGTACAAAGCTGTCATTCACAAATCTTGCAACACGATTTGCCATGTTCTTGCTCTGGGCGGCATAAAGAGCATTCAGGGCTGTATTGATATGAAGCCTGTACATAAGGTATGAAGCCTTTGTCGGGTACAGTACAAGCTGATAGTATGAATCCCTGCAGCGCTTCGGCACCTTCTTGTATATCTCCTCTGCAAGCAGGGCAACCTCCTCATATTCCTTAAGAACTCTTTCCGCTTCATTGTAATGCACGGGATGGTAAACATCGGGGAACAAATTCTCCGGCTTTCTCCTGCCGTTGAACTTTGTATAGCCCCTCAGTATCCATGCTATTTCCTTGGCATATTTGGCTCCGAATTCCTTCTTTGCCCAAAGATATGTGTACTTGTCAACCATGTTGCGCTTGCCCCATTTATCAAAGTCATAAGCAAGATCCAGGAAGTATTCGATAGGGAATTCCATGGGCTTTAAATCACCCACATTTACAATCCAAATCTTACGCACGCCATATTCATAAGCCATGGACATCTGCTCCCAGGTCTTTTGCAGCGGCATGTTGTTAATCCATTTATAGGAGAAGGGGCCTCCCACATAGTCAAAATGATAATACATGCCGAAGCCGCCGCTGCGCTTCCTTAACTCTCCTACCGGAAGATGGCGCACATTGCCGAAATTATCATCACAGAACATCAGGGTTATATCCTCAGGCACCTTCATTCCTGCTGAGTAGAACTCCTCCACTTCCTTATAAAGCACCCACATCTGGGGAACCTTCGTAACATCAGGATTAATATGCCTTGCCAAAATTTCTCTCTGATCCGATACTATTTTTTCATACAGGGCAATTATCTCATCGATCTTACCGCCCTTTATCATCTCTTCATCACCGTCGCCACGCATTCCGACGGTTACAATCTTCTCATAATCCTTATTTTCCCTTATCCTGTCCTCCCAGAACCTGTACAGGCCTTCACTGTTTCTTTCATAATTCCAATTAGCCTGTCCACCATATTTGTCCCCCAGGACAGCCCATTCCTTATGGGCTCTCATCATTGGCTCATGATGTGAGGTTCCCATTACAATACCGTATTCATTTGCAAGTCTGGGACTTTCCGGGTCATCGATATTAATGCTCTTTCCCCACATTGCAGGCCACATGTAATTGCCTTTAAGCCTCAGAATCAGTTCAAATACATGGACATAAACCTTCGAATTGACGCCCCCGAATTTTTCACCGCACCAGCCTCCAAAGCAAGGCTCTTCATCGTTAATAAAGATACCTCTGTACTGTACGGAAGGCTCCTTGCTTACTATCCTTCCGTCGGCAATAAGAAGGCTTTTCCTTTTTACAGGATAGCTGTCGGCCCACCATACCCATGCAGATACGCCTATTATTTCAGACAGCTTATAGATGCCGTATACGGTGCCCCTCCTGTCGCTGCCTGCAATTACAAGCGCCTTATCCACACCCTTAAAGGGCTTTTCAATGGTTTCCATCACATAGGTTTCCCATTTACCGTTAATGCTTTTTACATCAAGCTTACCCTGTGACACCAGATTATCAATCCATTCACTGTGTCCAAGGGTTCCGGCTATCACCAGATTTTCCCCGCCAATCTCAGTATTAAGGGATGGTTTTTCCCCTGTGACCAGTTCAATATCTTTAGTCAATGCCTCGGCTGCCAAAAAGACACACTTAAAGTCCTTTTCTGATACGCATATGCTTGCAAGTCTTCCGGGTTGGGCAAGTGTGAAAAAGCCTTCACCCTTTTTACACTCCTTCATGTCCAAACCAGTGTCGTTCGCATACATCTTAATCAAGTCCATCTGATTTCCTCCTTTTATTTTTTTCGGTTCTCATCAGATCTGCGCCGATGACAATTGACTTGATGTCCGCGGCTGCTGATTGTATGGTATTGCAAATAATTACATACATATTATAACAAAAATGGACACAATTGTATAGGGTTATAAGAATGCATAAGACTTTTATTCAAACTGCGAGTTGTATAGCTTATAGTAAAAACCCCTCTTAGCCATCAGCTCGGCATGGGTTCCCTGCTCCACCACATCTCCCTGATCCACTACCAAAATATTGTCGGCACCCTGTACTGTGGAGAGGCGATGAGCAATTACAAAGCNNCCACATTGGATGTGGCTTCGTCAAGTATCAGCATTCTTGCGTCAAGAAGCATGGCCCGTGCAATGGTAAGGAGCTGCTTTTGCCCCTTTGATATGTTCATACCGTCCTCATTCACTATTGTATCATAGCCATCAGGAAGCCTTTTGATATAGGAATGCATTCCTACTGTTTTGGCAGCTTCGATAACCTCCTCAAGTGTGGCATCTTCCTTGCCGTATGCTATATTATCGAATATGGTACCCGAAAACAGCCAGGTATCCTGCAAAACCATTGCATAGGCCTTCCTGAGGCTCCTTCGCGTAAGATCCCTGATTTCACTGTCATCAACATATATATTACCGTCCCAGACGTCATAAAATCTCATAAGCAGATTTATTATTGTGGTTTTTCCCGCCCCTGTAGGCCCAACGATTGCCGTCAGGCTTCCGGGCCTTGCATGGAGGAACAGATTCTTAATAATGACCTTATCCGGAAGGTAGCCGAATTTTACCCCCTCCGCCCTAACATCGCCGACTGCCTCTAAAAGCTCGCATGCATCAGGCCTGTCCGCAGGCTCCGGCTCCTCATCCATCAGCTTAAATACTCTTTCCGCTGCCGCGGCGGCGGACTGGAGCTCACTGATAATGTTAGCAGCTTCATTAATTGGTCCCGAAAACTTCCGGCTGTACTGAACAAATGAAGAAATATTGCCAAGCGACATCCTGCCGAACAGGTATAAAATTGCTCCAAACACGGTTATAAGCGAAAGGGAAAGGTTGTTGATGAAATTTACTGTGGGTCCCATCATGCTGCCGTAATATTCAGCAATATAATAGGCCTGCGCCGTTTCGCTATTGATCCTGTCAAACCGCTCCATTACAGCTTCTTCGGCAGCATAAGCCTTTATGGTTTTTTGTCCGGACACCATCTCCTCCACAAAACCGTTTTGCTCACCCAGTCTGGCGGAGCGCTTCCTGAACAGGGGCCTTACCTTTTTAGCCATATAGCGCGTGTATAAGAGAGACAGTGGTATTGTAACCAGGGTTACAAGCACAAGCCTGGGTGAAATAATGAGCATCATTATAAGGGAACCTGCAACTGTTATGGTGCTTGCCAGTATTTGAACCACATCGGTTGACATGGATGTGTTCACCGTATCTATATCATAGGATATTCTGCTGATGATGTCTCCAACCTGATGCCTGTCAAAAAAGCCGACAGGCAGCTCCACCAGCTTGTTGAATACATCCTCCCTCATCTTTCTGATTATATTCCGGCTCAGCCTTATCATAAGAACGGACAGACAATAGGAAAGAAGGGATGAAACCAGATAAAAGGCAATCATCCATGCTGTATAGTAAAAGACCTTTTTAAATACAACCAGACCTTTCCCCGGTTCTATGGCATCGATGGCATAGCCGGAAAGCATCGGTCCGACCAGAGCAAGAAAGTTGCTGCCTATTGTAAGCACAAATGACAGCAGCAATGTCCATTTAAAATGATACAAATAGCTGCCAAGCCGGCGCATTACATATCCGGCATCCTTTGGCTTATCCGTTTTCTCGCTTATTCTTCGTTTACCCATACCGGGATTTGGATTTGCAGGCATATGACATCCCCTTACAAGCAGCCTGCCGCAACAGGCTAAGGCTTACATTTATAGATAGCATAATATATGCATAATGTGATATTATGACATGCTGAATATTATGACATCATCTGTGACTGGTAGATTTCCCGGTATACCTCGCAGGTTCTGATGAGCTCATCATGGTTTCCGTAACCGGCCATGCGACCGTCCTCAATCACAATAATATTATCCAGCTTCATAACCGAGCTGATTCTCTGGGCAATCACTATGGTGGTTGCTCCCCTATAATTCTCCCTGATTGCCTTCCTGAGCAGTGAATCCGTCTTATAGTCAAGTGCGCTTGATGAATCATCCAGAATAAGTATTTCCGGCCCGCCGGCCATCGCCCTTGATATCAGCAGCCTCTGTTTTTGACCGCCGCTTAAATTGCTTCCCTTTATCGCAAGCTTATGTTCAATCCCGTCCTCAAGCTCGTTCACAAACGATGCAGCCTGGGCATCATTTATAGCTTTAAGTACCCGCTCCCTTGGAATGTCCCTTCCCAGGCTTATGTTCTCATATATGCTGTCTGCAAATAAAATATCATTCTGGAATGCAACGCCGAATTTTCTATGCAGCTCCTTCTTGTTAACGCTCCTTATATCCTGTCCGTCTATCAATATGGAGCCTTCATTTATATCATAAAATCTCATCAACAGGTTGATGAGGGTTGTTTTACCGGATCCTGTGGAGCCTATTATACCGAGGCTCTCCCCCTTTTTTATTCCAAAGCTTATGCCTTCGATACAGGGCTCTGATGTATATGAAAAGCTGACGTTTCTGAATTCAATATGATAATCCGAAGGGATCGCATTGGAGGGCTGTACAGGGAGATCTTCGGCAGTCTTCAGCACCTGTGCTATCCTTCCGGCCGAGGCAAAGGCCCTTGAATATACTACAAATATCCTGGTTATAGCCATGACCGCATGGAGCATAATAGCAAAATATGAAAGAAATGCAACAATCTTACCGGGAAGCGAAGCTCCGCTGTTAACCCTGAAGGCGCCTACTATTATAACAAGCGTAAGTCCTATATTAAAAACCAGATTCATGGAGGGATTAGTCGCAGCCATGACTGTGCCGGCCTTAAGTTCCTTTGACGATACCTCTTCATTGACGCCGGCAAACCGGTTCTTCTCGTACCGGGTCTTTGACAGCGCCTTTATCACACGGACTCCTGTTATATTTTCTCTGACCACTGCCACAAGACGGTCGGCGCTTGCCTGGAGCTGGGTATAGAGAGGAATTCCTTTCCTGGATACGAAATATACGATAAAGCCAAGAAGCGGCAGCACTCCTGCCAGGACAAGGGTAAGGACCGGTTCAAGGGTGCTGGTTATAATGATTCCCCCGATAAGGATAATGGGTGCACGGACTCCTATCCTCTGCATCATTCCTATCATGTTATGTATGTTATAGGTATCCGATGTCATTCTGGATTCCAGGGAGGGTATGCCGAAATGATCAAGCTGCGTGCCTGAAAGGCTCAGGATTTTGTCGAACAGGTCATGCCTTAGGCCTTTTATACTGTCTCTTGCTACTGCTGCAGCCATTCGATTGGCAATAATATTAAGGGTACGGGCACTAACGGATAAAACCAGCATTGCCGCACCCCACCATAAAATACCGGACATTTTTCCCGTCGGGATTACATTGTCAATTATGTAGGCAAGGACCCAGGGAAGCCCGAGGTCCATAAATGTACCAAACATCTTGATGAACAATCCGAGAGTCATTCGCGGAATATAAGGTTTGAGATATGAGAGCACTCGTTTCAAGGAATTTACCTCGCACAACAGGATATAGCATTTAATGCAAAACTGATTACTGAGTGATGCAATTACTAAAATTCATCACAAAATAATGATATCACCCTGTTTTAGTGCCGTCAAGGATGCATCTTCCCGTGAGCAGAGCCGGGAAGGTCCGGTATTTTATTTACAGCCCGGTTTGTCTGCCTTATGGCTGCATCCTCCTATGGGCAACCGAGAGCAGCAGCCTTATGCGGTTTTGCTGGTTTGTATCAGATATTCCGGGATCATAGTCGACAGCCATGATGTTGGCATGGGGAAAAAGCTCCTTAATGGGCTTGAACATACCCTTTGCGGTAATATGGTTGGGCAGGCATGCCAGGGGCTGCACGCATACTATATTATCTATTCCCCGGTTCAGATATTCCCGCATTTCTGCAGTAATCAGCCAGCCTTCTCCCGTATGGTTGCCCAGTGAGAGTATCTCCGAGGCGGCATCCGCCAATTCACCGATAGGCACAGGAGGAAAGAACCGTCTGCTTGCCTCAAGCTCCTTCTCAATTATCTTTCTCCAGCCCTCGATATACAGAATTGCAAAATTGCAGGCCTCCATCGTCAGCCTCGACCCGCCAAGCTTTTTGAATTTGAATCGTGCATTATAAGCAGAATATAAGATATAATCCATAAGATCAGGTACAACTGCTTCCGCACCTCCCTGTTCAAGTATTCCTATTATGTCATTATTGCCTGTGGGATGATATTTAAGCAGGATTTCACCCACGATACCAACCCTGGGTTTTGTGACATCATATATCTCCAGACGGTCAAAAGCCCTTACAATCCCCCTGATATTATTTCTGAAGCTTATTACATTGGCATTTCTGATATTTTGTATTGCAAGCTTGTTCCACCTTTCATATAAAAGCTCGGCCGAACCGGGAAAACGCTCGTAGGGCCTTGTCATGTTTAAAACCTTCATAAACAAATCCCCGTAAAGGAGAGCCATTATACACCGGTTAACCAGGCCTAAGGACAGCTTAAAGCCCGGCTGCTTTTCCATACCCTGAAAATTTAAAGATATGACAGGCACCTGGGGAAAACCGGCCTGTCTGAGTCCAAGCTTTAATAATGCCATATAGTTGGTGGCCCTGCAGCCTCCTCCGCTCTGGGACAGGATCACGGCCGTTTTATTTATGTCATACCTGCCTGATTTTAATGCCTGTACAATCTGTCCTATTACGATTACCGCCGGATAGCAGGCATCATTATTAACATATTTTAAGCCTTCATCCACCGCAGTCTTATCTATTGCCGGAAGCACTTCAACCCGGTAACCGCAGGCTCTTGCCGCTTCCCTGACAAGCTCGAAATGTATTGGCGCCATCTGGGGCGCCAGTATGGTATGAGTTTCTTTATCGCTGCGTAAAAAACGGGCGCTGTATTGATTAGAGGCTTCCGTATCCGGCAGGCGGATTTCCTTCTCTCTTTCCCTTATAGCTGCAATTAATGACCTTATTCTGATTTTGGCTGCTCCCAGATTATTGCCCTCATCAATCTTGATCATGGTGAACAGCTTGCCTGCACCTGCAAGGATCTCCTCTATCTGATCTGAGGTTACGGCATCAAGCCCGCAGCCGAAGGAGTTAAGCTGCACCAGATTAATGCAGTCTTCCGAGGCTGCCAAAGACGCAGCCCGGTAGGACCTTGAATTATATGCCCACTGGTCCACAACTCTCAGCTTAGTTTTAAGTCCTGTAATGTGTGCAACACTGTCCTCGGTTAATACTGCAAATCCATAGGAGTTTATAAGCTGAGGTATTCCGTGGTTTATCTCGGGATCTGCATGATACGGCTTTCCGCACAGGATAATACCGTTCCTGCCTTCCTTCCTTAAAAGTTTAAGGGCTTCCTCTCCCTTCCTCCCTATATCCTTCCTGTATTCATTCCTTTCCTTAAATGCAGCCCTCACAGCCTCCCGTGCCTCCGAAGCACTTACCTGATAATCCTCAAATTCCTCCGTAATTCTTTTTACAAGCACCTTTTCATTATCAAGGGATAGGAAGGGTGTCATAAGCCTGACTCCACGGTGCCTGAGCTCGTCTATATTCTTCTTCAGCACTTCGGGATACGATATAACAACAGGGCAGTTATAATGGTTCTGTACTTCCTCATATTCCTTTTTCTCATATACTATGCAAGGATAAAATATTACCCCGACTCCCTTGTCTATCAGGTCCAGTATATGGCCGTGGCTCAGCTTGGCAGGGTAGCATACGGATTCCGAGGGTATGGTTTCAAGCCCTCTTTCATAAAGCTTCTTGTCGGAGGGGGCAGATAATATAACCNNCAGCAGCGTGAACCAGAACGGGTAATTTTCATACATGTTGAGGACTCTGGGTACTCCTATAACCCCCCTGAAGGCTTTGGCAATATCCAGGGGCTTATATGAAAAGGTTCTTTTATATTTATATTCATACAGATTAGGCAGTCCGCTCCCGCCTGATGACCCGCCCCGTAAGCCCTTCTCGCAGCGGTTGCCGCTTACATGGCTTTTGCCGTTAGGAAAACGACTGACGGAAAGCAGGCATTTGTTCATGCATCCTGTGCATCTGGCGCTTTCGGACCGGATGCTGAAATCGGCAAGCTTGCTTAATCCGACTAAACCGGATATTGAAGAAGTATTATGGTATCTTTCCCTTGCTATCAGAGCCGCTCCGTATGCGCCCATCAGTCCTGCGATATCGGGGCGCAGAGCCTTTCTGCCGGTTATCAGCTCAAAGCATCTGAGTACCGCATTATTAAGGAATGTTCCCCCCTGTACAATTATCCTGCTGCCAAGCTCCTTGTCATTCCGTATTCTTATAACCTTATATAAGGCATTCTTTACCACCGAGTAGACCAGACCGGCAGATAGCCCCGCTATGTCCACGCCCTCCTTTTGCGCCTGTCTTACCCTGGAGTTCATGAATACGGTGCATTTTGTGCCAAGATCAACCGGAGCGGCGGCAAACAGCGCCTTCTCAGCCAGATCCTCAACGCTCATGTCAAGGGATGCAGCAAAACCCTCCAGGAAGGAGCCGCAGCCCGAGGAACAGGCCTCGTTCAACAATATGCTGTCAATTGCGCCGTTCTTTATGCGCATGCATTTCATATCCTGTCCCCCGATGTCCAGAATAAAATCAACATCCTTAAGAAAATGCTGTGCGCCCTTAAAATGCGCCAGGGTCTCTATCTCTCCGATATCAACACCGAAAGCCGCCTTAATCAGAGCTTCTCCATAGCCTGTAACCGAGCTTTTTGCAATTATGACATCCTCAGGCATACTGTTATACAAGTCTGTAAGCATTTCTTTCGTCCTCTTTATAGGATCACCCTGATTGCTCTTATAAAATGAATATAATATATCGCCCTCCTCGCTTATAAGTACAGCCTTGGTGGTTGTGGAGCCTGCATCTATACCCAGATATGCGTTGCCCTTATAGTTCTTAAGCTCCTTTCTGACAGTCCTTGCCCTGCCATGTCTGGCCTTGAAATCCCTGTACTCCTCTTCGTTTTTAAAAAGAGGCTCCAATATGGTTATACCCTCCTCCTTCATGGTCTCTATGCCTTCAATCCTTTTGCACAGCTTAAAAAGCTGCAGCTTCTCCCTGCCGTCTGAGGCAAGAGCAGCCCCTATTGCGGCATACAGCTGAGAGTTTTCAGGGCAGATTGCATCACCTTCGGGAATTTTTAAGCTGCAGATGAACCTTTTTCTCAGCTCCGGAAGGAAATACAGGGGCCCCCCGAGAAAGGCCACTCTTCCTCTTATGGGCTTCCCGCAGGATAATCCCCCTATGGTCTGATTGACAACCGCCTGAAAAATTGACGCAGCTATATCTTCCTTTCTTGCTCCCTCATTAAGCAGTGGCTGTATGTCTGTTTTTGCAAATACTCCGCATCTGGAAGCAATGGGGTATATTATGCTGTGACTTGCTGCCAATTCATTAAGCCCTGCCGCATCCGTATTTAAAAGAGCTGCCATCTGATCTATGAACGCCCCTGTACCGCCGGCACAGCTGCTGTTCATCCTCTGTTCAATGCAGCCCTTAAGATATGTGATTTTGGCATCCTCTCCGCCCAGCTCGATTACAACATCGGTATCCGGTATATATGCTTCGACAGCTTGTGTACAGGCTATTACCTCCTGAACAAAGGGCAGGGAAAGCCATTTTGATAAGGACATTCCGCCCGAGCCGGTTATGCTGACTCCGATGCGCATATCACCGACTTCCCTGCAGCAGTCGATCATCATAGCCTTGAGAGTGCTTTTTATGTCAGAATAATGCCTGGCATATTTACCGTATATCAGTTGCTTCTTATTATCCAGAACGGCAAGCTTTACAGTAGTCGAACCTATATCAATTCCAAGTTTGCAATTATTCATAAATCAAGCTCCCGACCATACTCATGGATAAACCATGCTTTGTTGTGCACTTATTTATTATTTGCATGACGGAGCAAAACATACATAAACCGGGTATTAATTTTTTCTGGACTAAATTAAATCAAGTAATTATAATATAGGTATACTATTCAATCTTTAACCAGTGGAGGAGTGATAAGAATGGGGAACAGAGATATCAAAAAGGATGCTAAGAAAAAGAAGAAAAAAACTGATACTAATTACATATCCTCAATGAAGCCGATATTGCCCCAGCCCGAATTGGTGAAAAAGCCTAAAAGAGATGAGCAATAGTCATGGCAGTAATATTTAAAGGGACTGTTTATTGTTTATACCTGATACAGTCCCTTTTTGGTTAATGATTATGTATCCTGCATTATGCATTCAGATCTTTTCTGCATGTTCTCCTTAAGCTCAGGATAGAAGAATTGAATTACATTCTTTCCCCGTTCCTTTGATTTGTACATTGCAATATCTGCATTTCTAATAAGCGTAACAGCATCGGTGCCATCCTTGGGGAACACCGCCACACCCATGCTTGCTGTGGAATTAACCTCGATACCCTTGATGGTTATATTATCTTCAAAAAGATCCTTCAGGGAGTTGAGATACAGGTATACCTCCACCTCGTCCACAGCCCTTGGTATTATTAAGATGAACTCATCCCCATGCATTCTGCCGAACAAATCCTCCGGATGCAGCGCTTCCCTGATTTTGCCTGCCAGTATACTGATAAACTGATCTCCGGCGTCATGCCCCAGGGTGTCATTGACATTCTTAAAATAGTCAATATCTATATATACGATATATATATTATGGTTATTTTCCTTTGCTATATTTATTAATTCATCCAGCTTCTGGTTTACCAAAATACGATTTGGCAATTTGGTCAGAATATCGTGATACGCCAGATACTGAAGCTTTTCCTCACTTGCGGTAACCTCCTCGAAAAGCTCCTCCATCTCTTTCTTCTGATCCAATACAATCTTATAACTCTTAACCAGTTTCTCATACCGGTTAACATAGGCCCTATGCACCGCTGCTGCAATAAGCAATGCAATAAGCAGCAGTACTATCAGGAGCATGTAATAGATCTTGTCGAAATGAAATACATCATCAGGCCCGGTAAAATATGAATATGCAGCTGAAGCAGAAATTACTGTGCTGCATACCATAAGCATTCGTTTGCTGATCTGGGATACGGCCACTATCACCTGTACGCATGCGATAATCCATATAAGAGGTCCGAATATGCTTTCCATTCTGAGAAACAGAAAGATAAACCAAACCCCGTATAGGGCGGATACTGCATTGACCATTCCTGATGCCTTCATTTTGCTATGCAGCACAATCTCGAAGGTTATCCCCAAAACAATACAGGAAATACTGTCAATTACAGCCCATGTTAATCCCTGATAATATACAGCAGTCCTTAATATAAAGCTGACTGCACCGATGAAAAAGAGAAACAGCGATGCAAACATGCATGCCAGCTTATTCTCTATTATTATTACCGTATCGATATCCTGCGCATTCTCAATCAGTTTGAGCATATCCGGAACTATTAATCTTTTCTTCTGCTTACTCATAGTATCACCTGCCGGGAATGAAGTAGTCCGAAAGCACTATTTCATATTATATATGAAATGAATCAGTATATCAATATAAAAAATTTCCTTCTAGCATATAAAAGCAATAAAGTTAATACATACCAGCCTCGTCAATCAGCTGCCTGAGCTTATCAATCCCTGTAAACTGTACTGCATTTATGCCGAGATGTTTTGCGGCAAGAACATTCTTCTCCAAATCATCTATGAATAAGGCTTGTCTTCGATCTATACCGTACTTTTTTATCAGCGCTTCATATATCTCCTTTTCAGGCTTTACAGAACCAATCTCATATGATATTACTCCTCCATCCACATATTCCAGGAATTTGAAGGTTTCTCTTGCATATCTGAAATTGCGGCCGCTGTAATTGGACAGCAGGTAGACCCTATAGCCCTTCTGCTTAAGGTCCATTATCAGCCCGGGTGCATAATCATACTCCCTTACAGTCAGATGACTGTTATTAAGAAAATCAAGTATTTCCTCCCTAAGCTCGGGAGCATTTGCAACAAATGCGTCAATCAACTCCTGACTAAAGCTGTCCCTGCGATCCAGCTCGCTCCATAAAGAGCTGCATACGGTTGCATTGGCAATTCTTAAAAGTTTTTCCCTGTCATATCCTTTTTCTCTCAGATAATCTTCCCAATCAAATCCTGCAAGCACATTGCCTATATCAAATATCAATGTATTTATCATGGCTTCTCCCCATCGTAATGTTTACATATCGTATTCATTATATATCCGTGCCGATAAAATATCAAATTAAACTTTCATTAACTTTTTATGCGGCTTTCAGGGCATCAGTGCCTTATCATCAATATAATGAACAGGACTGAAAATTGCGAAAAAAAAGGAGCCCTCCATCTTGCAGAGGTCTCCCGCAGTTCATATTATTTCCATATTATCCATGATTATGTTAAGTATTTATTACGTCGGACAACCATCAAAAATCCGAATCGATACCTTTCAGGCTTAGGAATATATCAATAAACCTTAAGTAATCCTTATACGAGAACAGGCTTTCAAGTAAATCGGATATATCCTGAGCGGAGGAGGCTTTTTTTGTAAGCTCCGACGGCTTTGTATGCCATTCAGAGTAAGCTGCAGCCCCTCTTCCTGTTATAGATGCGGCGCTTACATTACCTGCATTAATATCCTGCTGCATGTATTTTTGCACCTTAACCACATAGTTTTGGGTTTCCTCAAAGGGCGGAACACCGCCATACTTTGCCACATTCCCCATACCTGCATTATAGGCGGCAAGAGCCAGCTTGACGTCTCCGTCATACCGTTTCAAGAGATCGGATATATACTTGGCTCCTCCCATTATATTCTGCTCAGGGTCAAAGGCATCCTTTACTCCAAGCTCTGCAGCGGTGGCGGGCATTAACTGCATGATGCCCTGTGCTCCGCTTTTTGAAACAGCATCCGGTTTAAAGTCCGATTCTGCCTTGCCAATTGCCTTCAGAAGGTCAACCGAAACATTATACTTGTATGCCGCCTTCTGAAATATACTGTCCAAATCAATTGTACTTTCAAGGTAAGAAGAAAAGGGCCGGCTGTTATTATCTGAAGCCTGTGTCAGCCTCCTGTCATCTATCCTGCCTGAACCCAGGCCGGTTATACCATTAATCTCAGTCATGCTCTCCTCCCTTGTATGGTTGGCTTGGTTAATTGTCAATCAGCTTGTTCTTCTTTGTCCAGCTCATCATCTTACGAAGCTCGGTACCCACCTTCTCCAGCTGGTGCTCAGCTTCTATTCTTCTTTTTGCATAGAAGTTGGTGCAGCCAATCTGATTCTCCAATAACCAGTTGCGGGCAAATGTACCGTCCTGGATATCTGCAAGTACCTTCTTCATGGCCTTTCTGGTTTCTTCCGTTATAATCTTGGGTCCGGTTATATAGTCTCCGTATTCGGCCGTATTGGAGATTGAATATCTCATTCCGGCAAAACCGCTCTCGTTAACCAGATCGATTATAAGCTTCATTTCATGGATGCATTCAAAATATGCGCTTTCAGGCTCGTAGCCTGCCTCGACCAGCACCTCAAAGCCCATCTTCATAAGGGCTGTCACGCCGCCGCACAAAACTGCCTGCTCACCAAACAAATCGGTTTCGGTTTCCTCGCGGAAGGTGGTCTCAAGTACCCCCGCCCTTGCTCCGCCTATAGCCAGAGCATAAGCAAGTCCTATATCATGGGCTTTACCCGTTGCATCCTGATAAACAGCTATAAGGCAGGGCACTCCCTGGCCTTCAACATATTGGCTTCTTACGGTATGTCCCGGTCCCTTGGGCGCTATCATAAGAACGTCAACGTCCTTGGGAGGCACTATCTGTCCAAAATGTATTGAGAAGCCATGTGCAAACATAAGAGCATTGCCCGGCTCCAGATTGGGTTCAATGGATTCCTTATAAAGCTTTGCCTGCTTTTCATCATTAATCAATATCATTATGATGTCCGCTCTTTTTGCAGCCTCCGCAGCAGTATATACCTTGAAACCTGCCGCCTCTGCTTTAGCCCAGGACTTGCTGCCTTCATACAGGCCTATAATGACATTTACTCCCGAGTCCCTCATGTTCAATGCATGTGCATGACCCTGGCTTCCGTATCCAACCACGGCTACCGTCTTGCCTTCCAGTAATGACAGGTTGCAATCTTGCTGATAATAAATCTTTGCCATTTCATATCCCTCCGCTTTATTATATTAAATGATTAATCATCAATAAAATCCGCGATATCACCGGAGCCTCTGGCCAGGCCTGTTATACCTGTACGCACCAGCTCCTTAATATTATACTGCTCCAAAAGCTTAATGAAAGCATCTATCTTATTCTGATTACCTGTTAATTCAATCATCAGGGATTCCGTGGAAACGTCCACTATCTTTGCACGGAAGATATCCGCTATGGATAATATGGCCTGGCGATCCGATTCTGCTGCCATAACCTTTACTAAAATAAGCTCTCTTATAACAGACTCACCCGGAAGAAGCTCCTTGATTTCTATAACGTCCTCCAGCTTCTGAACCTGCTTTCTGATCTGCTCCAAAATCTGATCATCCCCGTGAGCCAGCACCGTCATCCTGGAAACGGAAGGATCCTGTGTCTCACCGACAGTCAGACTGTCAATATTATATCCTCTTCTGCTGAACAGCCCTGCCACACGGCTTAATACACCTGCCGTATTATCCACAAGAATTGATAATACCATCCTCTTCATGGTACGCCCTCTCTTTCTATGTAAATATACAGTATACCCTTAAATTTAGTTTCGTGTCTTCAGGAGGTTTCACAAGAATTACCCGAATACAGGAAAAGCCCTCCACCACAGTATATTCTGTAATGGGGCTTTATATTGCTGCATAAATGTCATTAAAGTGTAAGTAATTGTATCAACTGACAGCAGCTTTGTCAAGTCCCTATACAGTTTTGCCTGAATTTTTTGCATAAAAATTCATTATCCCAGACAGGCTAAGACCCGCAATTTTATGGGTATTACCCTATGCAATCAGCAGCAATCCGATATTTCGGATTAATCCGGTCTTAAGGTACCCGTATCTGAGCAGAACATATCTTCTGCGTATGAAATTATATTCATACAGCCGGGAAAACCTTATCAGAATTCGAAGCTTGTCTCCCGGAATTATTTCCTTATATATCGCCATGAATTCCGCCGCCTGGCGCACCAGTATACGTATTGAGGCCTTTTGAACACCGGGTGAAAAAATCCGGTTCTTTACATAGCTTATGAAGCTTCTGCTTCCTACCGCATTATCCCCATGCTGACGGTAATACATAGTCGCCTCACCGCAATACCCGATGCTTCCAAAGGATGCTGCCATCAATGCGAGCCACCAGTCATGGTATTTTGCATGCTTTGGCATATTATGCTTTTTTAAAATGTCCCGCAGCGCAGCATTCACCATCATGGTACAGCCAATCAGCTTATTCTCCATAAGCAGATGAGCCAGGTCCGTCTTTTGAGGGTTCAATCTTCCAAATCTGAAAAAGGATTTGCTGATTATATTGAGATTGTCGTCCGCAACCTCCGCATCGGTAAATACGGCTGCAGGCTTATCCTTTCCCAGTCTGGCTTCAATATAACGCATCCTTTCAAGAGTGTCTGATATCTTTTTATGCTTCCAGACATCATCCTGGTCACTCAGCATGACATAATCCGAATCAGTTCTGCAAACAGCATTGAGGAAATTGACCGTTATGCCAAGATTGCCTTTATTCCTGAAAACCTTTATCTTGTCCGGATAACCGGCTTCATATTCTTTTAGAATCTCCATAGTCCCGTCCTTCGAGCCGTCATCGTACACATGTATGACATAGTCGGAATGGGACGAGGCAAGAATTGAATCAAGCTGTCCGGCAAGGTATTTCTCACCGTTATAGGTTGCCATTACAATTGTAACCCGGCTCATAGTATACACTCCTATTTCCAGTACAGCTTATTCATACTGAAGCGCTCCGTAAGGAATTGCGGCAGCAGGTTATAATGGGCGCCCAGCAGATATCCCGCATACTTGCATAAGGAGTTAATGAAAAGATACGGAATCAAATAATATTTCTTCTCCTTAAGCAGATATGTCAGGGTGTCCCCTACAAGCTTGATTCCCTCTGATTCTGATTTTACGCTCTTAAACAAATGCTCATATTGCTTATGGGAAACGCCCAGGTCAAAATTACGCTGAAACTGCTGAATAAAGCTGTAATTATGATAATGAAGCACCCTTGCCTCTGCGGTATAAACAATCTTGTACCCGGAATTAATTATATCAAAGGCCAAGATCATATCCTCGTTGAAGATGGTTTTTTCCACAAATCCGCCCAGCTTCCTGTAGGCGTCATTCCTGTAGGAGGCACATACATTTGAGCAAAAATATGTTTTAATCCCCAGCTTGGGTAAGTCGGCTGCAGACTTGATCCTGCTTGTCTTGGGATAATTATAGCTTCGGGTAAAACGCTCCAGAATACCGGCCTTCTTACCGGGGATCTGCCTTGCATAGGTTGCGGCAACCTCCGGATTCCAATAAGGCACTATAAGCTTTTCTATCAGATAATCATCCGCAGGAACCGCATCCTGCGTCATGAAGACCATTATATCCGCATCTGACATTGAAGCGCCGTACTTTCTTGTGCCGCCATGATCAAAATCCTTTCGCATGACGGGCATAACGCTGACACTAATTCCGGGAGTGTCAGGCAGGTAAAGGCTCTCCCCGTCCCTGTCAATAGTATGAAGTATGATTATCCTTTGCGGCTTCACTGTCTGAAGGCATAGTCTCTCAAGTATGCTAAAAAGCCTGCGGTCAGGATGATAGACAGGTATAATAACGTCAACCGAAAGGGGCTTTTTTGCATCTATAGCATCATTATTCATATACATCACCTTACAATAATTATAGGCCTGTTTCTCGTCTTTTATAAGTCAGCTTTTGATTTGCATAAGCTTAAACCTGACTGCCCATCAGACGGTCAACCAGTGAAACAGCCGACTGTGCATCGCCGGAATAGCCGTCTGCCCCGATTTCTTTGGCATAGCTCTCCGTAACAACCGCTCCTCCGATTATTATCCTGGCTCCCAATCTATTCTCCCTTGCCCTGGCAACCACATTTTTCATCTCAACCATTGTAGTTGTCATAAGGGCTGAAAGGGCAATTATATCCGCATTCTCGTTCTTAGCGGTATTTATTATTGTATCTGTTGAAACATCCTTGCCCAGGTCTATAACCCTATAACCGTAGTTTCTAAGCATCATTGCAACCAGATTCTTCCCTATGTCATGGATATCTCCCGATACGGTGGCTATAACGATTGTTCCCTTAATCTGCCTTTCGGCGCCCTCTCCTGAAAGCTTTGGCTCTAGGTATTCAACTGCCAGCTTCATTGCCTCCGATCCTGCTATAAGCTGGGGCAGAAAATATATCTGCTCTTCAAACAGCCTTCCCACCTCTCCTATTGCTGGTATCAAAAGCTTCTCAAGAATATCCTGAGGCTTTGTGCCTTCATTAAGCTCCTCCTCAACAAGGGTTATAATATCCGCCTTGTTGCCCTTAAGCACTGCATTGTATACCGGGCTGCCTTTTAAGGCATCTTCCTTAACGTTTTCATCTATGCCGGATGCAGGGATATTCGCGCCTGAATCTTTCTTACCGGATGTCCTGTCAGGCTTTATCACAGCTTCTCTTATGGTCTCACCTGCGAATACATTTTGTATATACCGGTCAGCTGCTCCTGCCCTGCCCATCAGCAGGTCTGCCGCCAATGCGGTATTCCTGAACAGTACCTGAGCCGGGTTGGCTATTGCCATTGTCAGGCCTGTACTGACTGCAAGAGATAAAAACGTGCTGTTAATATATTGCCTTTCAGGAAGCCCGAAGGATATGTTGGACAATCCCACCACCGTGGCAATACCCAACTCCTGCCTGCAATACCTTATGGTTTCAATGGCCTCCAGGGCTGCAAATCTGTTGGCACCCACGGTGTTGACCAGTCCGTCTGCAATTATATCCTCACAGGTCAGCCCGTGCTCTGCAGCACGATTTATTATAGTATGGATAATCTGCTTCTTCTCCTCCATGCTTTTTGGTATTCCCTTGTCCGACAACGGAAGCAAAATGAACATTGCTCCGTATTTTTTGGCAAGAGGAAGCAGCTTCTCACACTTTCCCTTTTCCAGTGATATTGAATTAATAAGAGCACGTCCCGGATATACCCGAAGAACAGCTTCTATTACCTCAGGATTGCTGGAGTCTATGCATATGGGCAGGTTGGTGACTCTCATTACCTCTTCCGCTGCCTTCAGCATCATTTCCTTCTCATCTATTCCGGGCATACCGACATTGATATCAAGAATTGAAGCCCCAAGCTCCTCCTGCTCCTGGGCCATTTTGGACACAAGGTTAAGCTGTCCTGACCTTAATTCCTCCTGCAGTGCTTTCTTACCGGTGGGATTTATACGCTCTCCTATTATAAGGAGGTTGTTATCAAGGCTGATATCCACTGTTTTTCTTTCCGTTGCAAGCGCCCTTTTATGCTTCGCAGCGACAGGCAGGGGCTTTAACGACTTGATCCTATCGGCTAAAAGCCTTATGTGTTCGGGAGTAGTGCCGCAGCAGCCTCCCACCAGAGCAGCTCCCTCCGATACAAGCTTTGTCATTGCACAGGCAAATTCCTCAGGCCCCATCTCAAATACCGTTTTTCCGTCAATAAGCTTAGGCATACCCGCATTTGGCTTGGCCATAATGGGTACATGGGCACATGCCTTCATCGCCCTGACTATATCCTGCATCTTATCGGGACCTGTAGAGCAATTCACTCCGACTGCAGCTGCTCCCATGGCTTGCAGGACCGTAACGGCAGTTGCAGGATCGGTACCGTACAGGGTCCGTCCGTTGCTTGCATAGGTTAAGGATACAATCACAGGAATATCTGAAAGCTCTTTTGCAGCCAGAAATGCCGCCCTGCATTCCTGCAGGCTCATCATGGTCTCGATTACGAACAGATCAACACCCTCATCAAGGATAACAGCCATCTGTTCTTTATATATATCTACAAGCTCCTCAAATGACATTTCTCCTACAGGCCAAACCTGCTTTCCTGTCATTGTGATATCTGCAGCAATGAATATATCTCTGTTATTTCCCGTTCTGCTTCTGTATCTTCTTACTGCCTCACGGCTTATGCCAACTAACGCTCTGTTATAAGCCTTTAGCTCCCCTTCAAGCCCGTATTCGGAAAGCTTGGCTCTGTTAGCCGTAAATGTGGGCGCAAATAGAATATCCGTACCGGCTTCCAAAAACTCCTCCTGAAGCCCGATTACGATTTCCGGGTTGTCAAGCATCCATTTTTCCGGACATACTCCGGCAGGCATCCCCCGATTCTGAAGATTGATGCCGGTTGATCCGTCAAGGATTACTATCCGTGATTGAGTATAGCTTATGAATTCCTGATAAGTCATGTATCCGCCTCCGCCGGTTTTCCTTTAAGTGTAGCAAACAGTCTGCTTAAGTAGAATAAAGTCAGTCCAATAAGTACAATTGAATATGCATAATATAAAATGCCCCGACCGTAGAAGAAATTAATTCCGGCAAGTATTCCCTTGCTGAACATGGCTGCAATCCATCCGAGCAGCAGCTCGTTGTTTTGCCACTTATTCTGTATGCAGTCGGTAATGGCAATAATCCCGTGTATCACAAAGAATTCAATCAGTATTTCAAAAAATACTATCATGAAGTTGCTGCCTGCTGTCTTAAGAAAAAGCTCCCTTCCTTCATAATTATAAGGCATCATGGGAATTGTTACATACAAGTATACTGCGACAGGAATAAAAATCAATGCAAAATACATCTTTCTGCTTTTTGCGGCAAGCAGCACAGCTCCTATAAAGACTAATATATATCCCGCCAAATCGGATACTATATCAATCCCCGGCTTTTCTCCGATAAAATGATTGATAATCCTTTTCTGGAGCTCCTCTCCCAACCCTTCCTCGACCTCATGTATCTCGGGATATGCTTCTCCCGCCGGTATGCGTATATCCACGGCAAGGAGCAGAATTCCCAGGGCAATAAGCAGTATGCTTTTTTTCATTAACAATCCCCCCTCCATGTCTGTTTTTGGATTTATTTGTATGTCATATTATATCTCATTATATATTGTACCACAAGTATTTTATCTGAATAATATAATTTGCCGGGACAGATACTTTACTTAATAAAGGAAATCGTAAGCATGCCGCTGATAATTCCTTTTGTAAGGATAACCATATTAAGTTACAATATTTATAGGGTATTATCTTACAGATTACAATAATATCATTCATAATTATCAATATTATTGGTATACTATATGAGTGACATGCCGGTTTTATGGAGGAAATATTCATATGAAGCTGCTTAAAATACTGCTGTTTATAATCATATCCGCTGTCTTGCTCGGTGCATGTAAAAAAGATAAGACCCCGGTGGAGGATAATAAGGACCAGGGGCAAATTTCCGGGGATAATAGCGCCGACACGGATGATAATAGCGGCAATGAGCCTGCTGATAACGAAAACAATAATGATAATACCGTTAACGTTGATATCTCCAATGGAGGCATGGAGGATGAAGGCAATGACGGATATGATCAATATTCGGAGGAAGGGTTAATTCCTCCTGAGGAAGCCGGGAGGCTGATTAAGAGCACCTCGGATGCTTGTATTGCAGCCTTGCGCGATAAGGATATGGATGCTCTTTCTTCATATGTACACCCTGAGAAGGGCGTGCGCTTTACCCTGTATTCATATGTTGACAAGGATGAGGACCTTGTCTTTGACCGGGAAGATATTAAGGGTTTTATGGAGGATCAGAATGTTTATTTGTGGGGTTACTTTGACGGTACGGGTGACCCTGTGAAAATGACCCCGCAGGAATATTACAATCGCTTTATATATGACAGGGACTTTGCCGATGCCGATGAAGTCGGATACAATACCGTCCTTTCCGCAGGCAGTACCCTGAATAACCAGGTTGAGGTATATGAAGATCCCATCATCATTGAATATTATTTCCCGGGCTTTGATCCTCAATATGAGGGCATGGACTGGGAAAGCTTAAGCCTGATCTTTGAGGAATACGAAGGTACCTGGTACCTCGCAGGAATAGTCAGCAACAGATGGACAGGATGAAGCAGTCGTACTGAGCTGATTCGTATCACTGACAATACAATATTACACAAGCAAGGAGGGAATTAAATATGTCATACGTAGCACCGGCTGTAAAAGAGAAATTTGAAACCCTTTCCGTAGACCTTAAAAATGCAATTCTTCAGCGCAATGTTCAGATTAATACCATCCATGACCTTATAAACGTACTTGAGGATATAGTCAAGGAGGCGGAGGAAGCAGAGCCCGTAAATAAATAAGAAGACGGAATTATCATCAATGTACAAATCAGGTTGACGGTTGCCGGTAGGAAATGCCCATCTCTTACCGGCAGCCATTTTTATATTATTCTTTAAGCTCTTCTTATTTCATTTGCTTTAATATAATGGTTTATAGTATTATATAAATAGTAATTAAAGCCGTATAATGAATGTGTAATGCTTCAAGTGTTGAAGGAGGGTCTCATATGACAAGTATTTTCTTTGTCCGGCATGCTCAGCCGGATGAAAGCTGGGAGGATGACAGGACAAAACCGTTGACAGAAACCGGATTGGAAGACAGTAAAAAGGTTACGCTGGTACTTGAAAATCAGGATATAGATATTTTTTATTCCAGTACGTACAGAAGAAGTATTGAAACTATAACAGACTGTGCAAATAAATATAAGATGGTTATTCACACCGACGAAAGACTTCGTGAGCGCAAACAAGGTACAGACAGTAATGCGTTTCTGGAAAAGCGCTGGAGTGATTTTAATGTTTGCGAAGAAGGCGGAGAAAACCTGGCCAGCGTACAGCAAAGGAACATTGAGGCATTAACCGAAATCCTGAAAAAGCACGCCAATAAAAATATTGTAATAGGCACACATGGCACAGCCTTAAGCACAATATTAAACTATTATGATCCCTCCTTTGGCTGTGATGATTTTAAAAGAATCTGGCATAGCTTGCCTTATATAATAAGACTGGATTTTAAAGGGGATAAATTAATCAAAACCACAGAGCTATTGAAGATTGACAGGGGTTATAGATAATAATATAGAATATCTGCTGCTTATAGGAATTACCTGCTGATAAAAATGAGGATTTCTCAAACCGTCTGAATCTGAGAAATCCTCTATTATTTTTCTTTTATATATGCCATTATTAGAAGCTATAACTAATTCCGAAGTCTTCCATCATTTCCTAGAAACGATTTGCATCTGCTGCTTCCTGAACCGCAACAGCTACAGCCACGGTGGCTCCAACCATAGGATTGTTGCCCATTCCTATAAGTCCCATCATCTCAACATGAGCCGGTACGGAGGATGAGCCTGCAAACTGCGCATCAGAGTGCATCCTGCCCATTGTATCGGTCATGCCGTAGGAAGCAGGACCTGCTGCCATGTTGTCAGGATGAAGTGTTCTTCCGGTGCCGCCGCCTGATGCAACGGAGAAGTACTTCTTGCCCATCTCGATACATTCCTTCTTGTAGGTGCCTGCAACCGGATGCTGGAACCTTGTAGGATTGGTGGAATTACCTGTTATGGATATGTCCACGCCCTCCTTATGCATAATTGCAACGCCCTCGGTTACGTCATTGGCGCCATAGCAGTTGACTGCTGCGCGGGGGCCGTCGGAATAAGACTTGCGGTAAACTTCCTTTACCTGACCGGTCTGGTAGTCCATCTCGGTTTCAACATATGTAAAGCCGTTGATGCGGGATATAATTAATGCAGCATCCTTGCCAAGCCCGTTAAGTATTACCCTTAAGGGCTTTTTCCTTACCTTGTTTGCAGACATTGCAATTCCGATAGCTCCCTCGGCTGCTGCAAAGGATTCATGACCTGCAAGAAATGCAAAGCACTCGGTTGATTCTTCAAGCAGCATCTTGCCCAGGTTGCCATGTCCAAGGCCTACCTTTCTCTGATCAGCAACAGACCCGGGAATACAGAAGGATTGAAGTCCTTCACCGATAGCTGCGGCAGCATCGGCAGCTCTTCTTGCATTCTTTTTAATTGCAATTGCAGCTCCGACTATGTAAGCCCAGCAAGCATTTTCAAAGCATATAGGCTGGATTCCCTTGACAATGCCGTATACGTCAAGTCCGGCATCCTTGGTAATTCTCTCCGCTTCCTCTATGGATGAAATGCCGTATTGATTCAATACGCTGTTTATCTTATCTATTCTTCTTTCATATGATTCAAACAGAGCCATTCTATGTATCCTCCTTTACTATTCGCATCTCGGGTCAATAGTTTTCTTGGCATCGCTCACACGGCCATATTGTCCCTTGGATTTTTCGTATGCCGTGTTGGGATCATCACCCT
>DCTS01000066.1:44348-54566 GCA_002329645.1 Lachnoclostridium sp. UBA1434
CAAGATCCTCAAGACCGGCTCCTACAGGAAGTCCGTCTTCCGAGAATGCGCTTTGTGATCTGCCGTATGCTATCTGTAAAAAGAGCTCCCTCATGGCTGTGTTAATTGCATCGCATACCAGGTCGGTATTTAAAGCCTCAAGAACTGTCCTTCCCGGAAGTATCTCCGATGCCATTGCAGCGGAATGAGTCATTCCGGAGCAGCCTATTGTTTCTACAAGGGCTTCCTGTATTATGCCATCCTTTACATTCAGGGTAAGCTTGCAGGCTCCCTGCTGAGGCGCACACCAGCCGACACCATGTGTAAGGCCTGATATATCGGATACTTCCTTTACTTTAACCCATTTTGCTTCTTCCGGAATTGGCGCCGCTCCATGCATGGCACCCTGGGCAACCGGACACATCTTTGTAACTTCATGTGAATATAACATGCTGCTGATACTCCTTTCAACTTGCATTATCCTTAGATTGTTATTTGCTTAACATATTTTCGCATAAAATCTTCCCGGTGTCTAGAGTTTTTTCAAAGCGGATACAGTTTAGTATTGCTTTGTGCTATTTTATCTAAAGCCTTTTTCACAGATTTCTCCCGCTTTTTTATAAATGCTCCCCGCAGGAACATAACCCCTGACCATTGAGAGAGGATAAATATTCGTGTTCCTGCCGACAATCGTACCGGGATTAAGGACGCTGTTGCAGCCTACCTCAACATTATCTCCAAGGATTGCTCCGAACTTCTTAAGCCCGGTTTCAATCCTTTCCTCCCCCGTATTAACTGTTACCAGGGTTTTATCAGATTTGACATTGGAGGTGATGGCTCCTGCTCCCATGTGGGACTTATATCCAAGAATGGAATCCCCTACATAATTATAATGAGGTACCTGTACCTTGTTGAAGAGTATTACATTCTTAAGCTCTGTGGAATTGCCCACCACTGCTCCCTCTCCTACCACGGCACTCCCTCTTATAAAGGCACAGTGCCTGACCTCGGCATCCCTGCATATTATTGCAGGTCCGTTAATGTATGCAGTCGGAGCAACCTTGGCTGATTTTGCAATCCAGACGTTTTCTCCAACCTTGTTATATTCCTCCTCGGAGAGTGTTGCTCCAATCCTAAGTATTTCTTCCTTTATCCTTGACAGCGCCTCCCATGGATATGTACAGCCGTCAAATACATGTGCTGCTATGGTTTCATTCAAATCCAGCAAGTCGTTAATCCTTAAATCAACCTTCATATATAGCCTCCTTATAATATGTGCATAATTACCGGTCAGATTGCAATTAAATAGTAGTTTACTACTAATTAGCTTTATTCAACCGTCACGGATTTAGCCAGATTTCTGGGCTTATCCAGGTCAATTCCTTTGCAGGCGGCAATATAGTATGCTATGAGCTGCAAAATAATAACTGAAAGGGAGATGGTAAAGTGGCGGTCGACAGCCGGTATTTTTATAACAAGATCGGATATCCTGTCGGCTTCCTCGTCTCCCTCGCATGTTATTGACAATATGAAGGCTCCCCTGGACTTGACCTCAACTATGTTGCTGGCAGTCTTTTTATTAAGCTTCTCCTGCGTCAGCAGCCCAATAACCAGGGTCCCTTCCTCAATCAGGGCAATAGGTCCGTGCTTCAGCTCACCTGCAGGATAGGCCTCCGAATGTATATATGATATCTCCTTAAGCTTTAAGGACCCTTCAAGCGCAGCGGAATAATCGTTTCCCCTGCCTATAAAGAAGCAATCCCTGACTGCTACGAACTTCGATGCAATATATTGAATTTCAGTGGTATTCTTTTTAATTATGTCTTCTATCCTTCCGGGAATGCTTAACAGCTCCTTTAGAAGAGCATCATATTTGTCCCTGTCAAGAGTCTGCCTTATCCATGCAAAATGCAATGCAAGAAGATACATGGCAGTTAACTGCGTGGAATAAGCCTTGGTAGTAGCAACAGCTATCTCCGGGCCTGCCCAGGTATACATGACATTGTCGGCCTCCCGGGCTATGGAGCTGCCAACGACATTTACAATTCCCAGCACCCTGCAGTTGTTTTTCTTGGCTTCCCGAAGAGCCGCCAGGGAATCCGCCGTTTCTCCCGACTGGCTGATAATTATAGTAAGGGTATTCTTCGGATATATCGGATTACGGTACCTGAATTCAGATGCCAGATCCACCTCAACCGGTATCCTTGCAAGATCCTCAATAACATATTTCCCCGTCATGCCGGCATGATAAGCCGATCCGCAGGCCACAATAAATATCTTTTCGAGCTTTCTTATATCGTCCTCGTTCATATTAAGCTCGTCTATCACGATTTTGCCGTCCTTAATGCGCGGATGCAGAGTGTCCTTAACCGCCTTCGGCTGTTCATATATCTCCTTCAGCATGAAATGCTCATAACCGCCCTTTTCAGCAGCAGCCATGTCCCACTCCACAATTGAGGCTTCCTTGGCAAGATGCTCCAGGTCCGAATTGAAAAACTGTGTACCTTCCCTTGTAAGCCTTACTATCTCGCCATTCTCTACATAGAAAACCTTCCTGGTATATTTTAATATGGCAGGAACATCCGAAGCTATAAAATTACCCTCTTCAGATACGCCGACTATCAGAGGATTGTCTCTTCTGACAGCGTACAATTCATCGGGATAATCCTTGAATATAATACCCAGAGCATATGAGCCCTCCAGCTTGGTCATTATCTTTGAAATGGCAGCCAAAGGGTCGCCGGTATAATAGCGGTCCAACAGCTGCACAATGACCTCAGTGTCGGTTTCACTCTGAAATCTGTAGCCCTTTTCACACAGCCTGCTCTTGATTTTATTATAATTCTCAATAATACCGTTATGTACCACCGCTATTGTTTCATTGGTGTTGTAATGCGGGTGTGAGTTCGTGTCGGAAGGAGCTCCGTGGGTTGCCCATCTGGTATGTCCTATACCCAGGGTTCCTTTTAATGTTTCACCGCCCTTTGTCAGCTCGCTTAAAACCTTAAGCCTGCCCTTGCACTTTGACACATGTATCCTTGTGCCGTCGCACACGGCAAGGCCTGCCGAATCATAACCCCTGTATTCCAGCTTTGTTAATCCTTCAAGTAATATGGGTGCTGCCTGATTGCAGCCAATATACCCGACTATACCGCACATATACACTGCTCCTTCTGTTTGGGTGGGATATTTATATGCATATGAATGCTCTTATTAATAATATTCACATCATGTGCAATATAAACATGTACCCTCAACTTATGATGTTTTTGCAAGTTGCTCTACAGGCGATATATTATCATATACTTCGATTATTGTCACTAAAAAATTACATTAAAAGACTTTTTTTCTATATTGGGCAGCAACCCTGCCAAAGCTTAAAGACAAAGTCTCACTGTTATCCAGGGCCTTGACTCCCTCCACCATGCGCCTTACGAATCCCTCCAGCTTTTCCATGTATTCTTCCTTTGTTATATTACCCTCTGCCACATAGGTAAGCCCCTTCTCCCAGCTTGCGGTAAGCTCGGCATTAAGGAGGGATTTTATTGAGGCATTGACCACCTCGTAGATAAGCTCGCCCATAAAGGAGGGCGTTATTACCTGGGTTTTTTTATTCAGACTAAGATAGGATATCTTGACAAGCTTTTTAAGTATCTCAGCCCTTGTTGCACTTGTACCTATGCCGCTGCCCTTTATCTGTGCCCTAAGCTCCTCATCCTCAATAAGCTGGCCTGCATTCTCCATTGCAAGTATAAGTGTACCCGAGGTATATCTCTTGGGCGGCTTAGTTTCTCCCTCTTTAATATTTATCTCATTTACAGGAAGGCGCATTCCCTTTTGCAGCCTTAAGATTGCCTGTATAAGCCTGCTGTCTGCGATTACGCTCTCCGCCATGTCATTATCCGTCCGGCTGTCCGGGGCTTTATCACTGCCCTCCTGCTTTTCCTTATAGGCGTTGCCTGCCACCTTAAGGTACCCCTCCTCCTCCAGATGCTTAAAGGTGGCAAAGAAGCTTTCCTGTCCGATTTTCAAGGTTAGTGCTGCTTTTCTGTATTTTGCGGGGGGATAGAATATGCTTAAGAACCTTCGTGCAATCAGCTCATAAACCTTTTTTGCGGTATCACTTAAGCTCCCCGGCTGATCGGTTCCATGACCTGTAGGAATGATTGCATAATGGTCGGTTATCTGGCTGTCATTGACATAGCGTGTATTTGACAGATGGCGGTATGCCTGTTTTTCCATTATCTCTGCGGCAAAGCCTCCCAGGGCGGGGTTTGCCTTAAGGCCGCCTATATTCTTGGCTATCTCTTTGGCAACTGAGGTTGAAAGCACTCTGGCGTCCGTTCTCGGATATGTAACAAGCTTTTTCTCATACAGCTCCTGTGCAATATTAAGAGTTTCATCAGGACTTATCTTAAATATCCTGGCGCAGTCGTTCTGAAGCTCGGCAAGATTATATAAGAGCGGTGCATTCCTGCTCTCCGTCTTGCTTTCAAGCTTATCCACCAGGGCCGTAAGCTCATCCTTATCCGTTCCGGAAGGCGCTGCCTTCCATGATCCGTCCCCTGCATATTCCGGGCGTTCCCCTGCCAGTTCTCTTATAAGCTTTAATGCAGGCGCAATCTCGGAAAATCCGTTTTCCTTATACAAAAGCGGCGAATTATAATATGCAGAGCCCCTGACAGCTCTGAATTCACCCGTAAAGGGCATTCCCTCGGTTGTGAATCCGGCTAGTACCCTGTAATACGGGGTCTTTACAAAATTCCTTATCTCACGCTCCCTGCGGACCACCATCCCAAGCACACAGGTCATAACCCTGCCTACGGCTATTGCCGACCATTTTGGGGACCCCAGGGCATCCTGCACCTTGCTGCCGTATTTTAAGGTTAAGGCCCTGGAAAAGTTAATTCCCATGAGATAATCCTCCTTGGCCCTAAGGTATGCGGCATCCGCGAGATTATCATAGGCGGATAAGGGCTTTGCTTCCCTGATCCCCCTGAGGATCTCTTCCTCCGTCTGGGAATCAATCCACACCCGCTTCTTAAGCTTGGTGCCCGGAACCTTTGCAGCCTTATCCACAAGCCTGTATATGTATTCACCTTCACGTCCGGAGTCCGTGCAGACATATATGGTGCCCACATCCTTCCGGTTAAGTAGCTCCTTTACAATCCTGAACTGCTTTTTTACCGCAGGTATTACCTCATAGAGGAATTCCGAAGGCAAAAACGGAAGACTGTTCATGCTCCATTTTTTAAGCGAGGCATCATAGGCTTCGGGATAACTCATGGTTATCAGATGGCCTACGCACCATGTTATAATGGCATCCTCCGATTCTATGAAGCCATCCTGTCTCTTTCCGGTTATATTAAGCGCCTTGGCAAACTCTGCCGCAACACTCGGCTTTTCGGTTATATATAAATTTTTCAATTCTCTTCCCAACCTTCTTTATGTTAATGAGCCGTTTTTGCCCAATCACGTTCTGTCATGGCAGTCCCTAATTACAATAAGTATACCTTAAAATAACATATCCGACAAATAATAAATTAACGGCTTATTGGAGAATATTATCATTATTTTTATTGAATATTAAATTACTATCGTTTACAATGAACATAGTAATGAATACCACGATATAAGGTATATGTAGGAGGTTTTAATGAGGACATACCGGTTATTCAGTGATTCAGCCTGTGACCTGCCCGATGATCTGGCAGTTAAGTACGATATCAGATTGATACCCTTTTATGTGAGCTTTGATCAGGAGACATATTATAGGGAAAATATTGATATATCGAATGAGGAATTTTATTCCACGCTGTCTAAAGGTAAAATTTTTGCTAAAACCTCCATGCCATCGGTACAGGATTATATTAATGCCTTCAGACCCGTGCTTAATGAGGGTGAAGATATCCTGTGCCTGTGCCTGACCCGGAAATTCAGCGGCTCATACCAGTCCGCCGTGAATGCGAAGCATATTTTGGAGGAGCAGTATCCGGATTCAATGATCCATATAATTGACAGCATCCAGGCAACGGGAGGCCAGGGGTTGCTGCTGCTTCAGCTTGCCCTTATGAGGGAAGCCGGACTTTCAGCAGATGTAGCCGTTGAGCTTATCGATCAGATTAAAGCATATGCCCGCATAATGTTCACGGTTGATACCCTTGAGTATCTGTCCAAGGGCAGAAGGATCGGCAAGGTGATCTCCCTTGCCAGGGATATGCTGGCACTTAAGCCTCTGATACAGCTAAAGGACGGCGAGCTTATTCCTTATTCAAATATCAGGGGAAGGAAAAAATCACTGATTAAGATAAGTGAAATGGTTAAGGAATACTTTACCGAGACCGGCGAGAACCCGTCAGATTATGAATTCTGTATTGCAAGCGCCTCTTCTGATAAGGATACCCTATTTCTCAGACAACTCGTAGAAGAATATACAGGACAGGATATGACAAACCGCATTTTTCAAATCGGCATTACCATAGGGACATATACCGGTCCGGGAGCTATAGGTGTATGCTTTGTAAAAAAATACAACCGTATATAAAGGGGGATGAATATGTCGGCAAAGACAGTTTATTATGAGAACCTGGCTGACAGCCTGATTGAGAAATTCAATAAGCGCGGTATTGANNTGCTTCCGAGGCGCTGCTTATGGCTAAGCGCTTTCTGACACCGGGCTGCTCCGTTTCGTGGGGAGGTTCAGAGACTCTTAAGGAGATTGGATTGCTTGACGAGCTTAAGAATTCAGACTATATCCTATATGACAGGCATAGCGTAAATACTCCGGAGGAAAAGGTCCTAATGTACAGTAAGATTGTAACTAGCGATTACTTTTTTATGAGCTCCAATGCTATAACGCTTGACGGACAACTGGTTAATATAGACAGGAACGGCAACCGGGTGGCTTGCCTGATAACCGGACCTAAGAATGTTATAATAATTGCCGGTATGAACAAGATTGTGACGGATGTTGACGCAGGTATTGAAAGAGTTCGCAACATGGCTTCACCTCCGAATGCTATAAGAGCAGGCTTTAAACCTCCCTGTACAGAGCTTGGGAAATGCACGAATTGTCTTGTTGAGGACTGTATATGCTGTGAAATAGTAATTACAAGAAAGTCAGTCATAACCGGCCGAATCAAGGTAATACTTGTCGGCGAGGTGCTGGGATACTAAGCTTGTATCATATTGGTTAAGATAATTAGTATATTATCAGCCACGGTATGTTAGTATAATATTGGCTATGGTATGTTTTGCTTTAATTTGAATAAGAATATATTAAAACAAGATATGTAAATAGAAAGGAAGATGGATATGGCTAATAACAACCCGGATCAGAATAATAGCGAGGTCGGCACCAATGTAAATGTTACCGTTGATGTCACCAAGATTGTAAAGTATGTGTGTTGTGCCGGGATAATAATTGTAGGCATTATATTCGGAACAAAGTTTTGTCACAAGCTGTTAAAGGAAGGCCTTATTGAGCTATAGATACAATAAATATTTAAGTTGATTTTATAGAGACGGAGAATAAATAATAGAACCTTTAAACCTATTGGGTTTATTAAGTTTATGCCTGAAAAAGCCCCCTGAGAGCCTGTTATAAGACTCATAGAGGGCTTTAAATCATGAATAATATTATATGAAGATTGAAAGCATATCTTCATTATTGGTTTTTATAACATCCCTGCTTCTTTAAGAATTCTATGACCGATGTCTCTCCGGCTATGACCAGAGTTCATATAATGGATATTTGTCCGTAAGTGATTTTACCAGCCCGACGGCTTTATCTCTATTGGCATTTACGTCAGTAATCAGCAGATGGATTGCCTCGGCAACAATATCCATATCCTCTGCGTTAAAGCCTCTGGTTGTCACTGCAGGGGTGCCGAGCCGTATTCCGCTTGTTACAAAGGGTGATGCAGGATCATTCGGCACGGTATTCTTATTGCAGGTGATATTAGCCGCATCAAGAAGCTTTTCGGCATCCTTGCCTGTTACTCCCATGTTCTGAAGGTCCACCAGCATAAGATGGTTGTCCGTCCCGCCTGAAACAAGATTGAAGCCTCGTTTTATAAGTCCGTTGGCAAGAGCCTGAGCATTCTCGATTATCTTTGCAGCATATGTCTTGAAGGATGGCTCAAGCGCTTCCTTGAAGCATACCGCCTTGGCAGCAATTACATGCATAAGCGGGCCTCCCTGGATACCGGGGAATATTGCTTTATTAAGCTTATGCTCCTCGGCAAATTCCGCAGAGGATAGGATCATGCCGCCCCTGGGACCTCTTAAGGTCTTGTGGGTTGTTGTAGTAGTAACATGCGCATAAGGAATCGGACTTTCATGATAGCCTGTTGCTACAAGTCCTGCTATATGTGCAATATCCGCCATCAGATATGCACCGGCCTCATCTGCAATTTCCCTGAAGGTTTTAAAATCAAGCTTTCTTGCATAAGCGCTGGCGCCTGCCACTATGAGCTTTGGTCTGTTTTTTAAAGCCAAATCCCTTAATTCATCATAATCTATATAACCTTGATCATTTACTCCGTATGGAATAACATTGAAGTAGCTGCCGCTCATGTTAACCGGGCTTCCGTGTGAAAGGTGTCCGCCATGGGCCAAGTTCATTCCCATGACCTTGTCACCCGGCTTCAGTAAGGCAAAGAATACTGCCATATTAGCCTGGGCACCCGAGTGGGGCTGAACATTGGCATAGGTGCAGCCAAACAGCTTCTTGGCGCGTTCTATTGCCAAATTCTCGGCTATGTCTACAAATTCGCAGCCGCCGTAATACCTTTTACCGGGATAACCTTCCGCATATTTATTGGTGAGATGGCTTCCCATTGCAGCCATTACCGCTTTGCTTACGAAATTCTCAGATGCGATGAGTTCTATGTGGTCGTTTTGTCTTTTAATCTCTTTGGATATCGCTTCCGCAAGCTCCGGATCACATGCTTTAACTTCTTCAAACGAGTACATTACATTCCATCCTTTCAGGCAATTTGCAGGACACTCCGGTACACAAGTCCCAACATTTCTGCACATAATAATCCTGCAGTCGACAATTTAATGTATTATATCATAATGATACACTGTTGGAAAGAAGTAATTCATTATATTTCCTAATGTTGTTATACATTTTTATTAAACATACTCCGGACCAAAGCTTAAGGGCAGCAGCTCTTCCAGGAAAAACATCCTGTAATCGTCCTCTGACTTTGCCAATATAACCAGAAATTTGTACGGGTCGACAAATTCCCTTATAACCTGTCTGCATACTCCGCAGGGAGGGCAATAATCCGATACCGCTCCGTTTTTTCCGCCCACAACAGCTATTGCCTTAAAATCCGACTCCCCTTCGCTTATTGCCTTGAAAAATGCGGTGCGTTCCGCACAGTTGGTGGGGCCATAGGCTGCATTTTCAATATTGCAGCCGGTATATATCTTTTGGGAGGCTGTCAGAAGGGCAGCTCCCACCCTGAAGTTGGAGTATGGTGTATAAGCGTACTTAAGGCTTTCAAATGCTTCCCGTATCATGTTTCTGATAACAGAATGGCTGACAAGATTTTGTTTTCCTATCAGCTCACCCTTTTCCCTTCGTACCAGGCTGTTCTTTTGTTCATTATCTCGCTCCATCCTATCCCCTCCTCTTTATAACCTGTTCCTTCATAATTCTTAACTTCTCGCCCTTAAGCATTGTTTTACGCTCATGCTTTCCTAATAACCTGTTCCATCCTGATTCTTTAATATTTTGACGAGCCTGCTGGTGCCAAGTCTGGAAGCCCCCAGCTCTATGAATTTTTCTGCATCATCAAAGGATGAAATCCCTCCTGCCGCCTTAATCCTTACATCTCTGCCTACATGCTTTGCGAAAAGCTCAACATCCTCAAAGGTGGCTCCGGATTTTGAAAAACCGGTTGATGTCTTGATGAAGTCTGCACCGGCTCTCGTTACAATATCGCACATCCTGATTTTTTCATCCGGGGTAAGCAGGCAGGTTTCCACTATAACCTTAAGAAGCTTGCCGGAGCAGGCTTCTTTAAGTCTTTTTATTTCCTCAAGCACCAGGTCATAAGCTCCCTGCCTGACAAGTCCCAGGTTTATCACCATGTCTATTTCATCCGCGCCGTTTTTTATTGCATCCTTTGTTTCATATATCTTGACTTCGGTTGTATTGTAACCGTTAGGAAATCCAATAACCGTGCATACAGCCATTCTGTCCCCTGTATATTCCTTAGCCCT
>DCTS01000024.1:0-33167 GCA_002329645.1 Lachnoclostridium sp. UBA1434
GCCGATATGGATAACCTTAAATATATCAATGACAATTTTGGCCATTCAGCCGGAGATAAAGCCATTAAAGCTGTTGCAGACGCCCTCATGGAGGCGGCCAGGGATGATGAAATATGCATACGAATGGGCGGTGACGAGTTTGCTGTTATCGGCATAGAATACACCGAAGCAAGGATGGAGGAATTCATCAGGACCTTCAATAATTACATAACAGTGTTTAACAGGGAGTGCAAGGAAGGCTTTTATGTTATGGTGAGCTACGGTTATTACATGCTTGTTCCGGATGAAGAAACCGACCTTGAGGAATGCATAAATATTGCCGATGCCAGAATGTATCAGCAGAAATACAACAAAGAGGCAATCCGCTTAAAGAAGCTGGAGCAGAAGGCGGATTATGAGAAGAAATAATCGCCTGCTTTTGACAATATATATCAGAAAGGTTAGGAGAACCGGTGAACGGACTATATGATGAACTGGTCCGGTACAGCAGGGAGGACTACTATCCCTTCCATATGCCGGGACACAAGAGAAATATCGACATGCTGTCAATGGTTAACCCATATGCCATTGATATCACCGAGATAGACGGATTTGACAACCTGCATAATGCACAGGGCATAATTAAGCAGCTGTCCGGGAGGATAAGCAAGCTATACGGGGCAGAGTATTCCTACCCGCTTTTGGGAGGAAGCACCGCAGGCATACTGTCCGGAATATCTGCCGCAGTCGGCAGGGGAGCCGGTGTAATAGCGGCAAGAAACTGCCACAGGTCCGTATATAATGCCCTTGCAATCAGGGAGCTTAAGCCATATTTTATATATCCCGGGAAAATCTGCGGAACGGATATTGATTCAGGGATACTTCCGGAACAGATTGAGGAGGGCTTCAGGCTCAATCCTGAAATCAAGCTGGTTATCCTTACATCTCCCACATATGAGGGTATTACCTCCGACATACGCTCCATTGCCGGGATAGTCCACAGGAATGGGGCTTTGCTTATGGTGGATGAAGCTCACGGAGCCCACCTGGGTTTTCATAAGGGCTTTCCGGAAAGCGCCGTACGATGCGGAGCCGACCTGGTTGTACAAAGCCTTCATAAAACCCTTCCGGCGCTTACTCAGACCGGAGTGCTGCACTTAAACCGTAAAGAGCTTAATACCAGGCTGGAAAATTACCTTTCAATTTACCAAAGCAGCAGCCCGTCCTATCTTCTGATGTCCGGTATAGACATCTGCATCCGCTTGCTTGAGGAGCATACAGGTGAGCTGTTTGACAGATATTACAGAATGCTTATGGATTTTTACGATGCCACAGGCGGGTTAAAGCATCTTAAGCTGCTTGGCGGTGATAAAGCAGGAATACCCGGAGTGTTCCGCAAGGATCCGTCAAAGCTGGTTATATTATCGGACAAGGCCGGCATAACCGGTTCACAGGTGTATGACGAGCTTTTGAACAGCTTCCGGATTGTCATGGAAATGAAGAGCTTCGATTATGTGCTTGGAATAACAAGCATATGTGATACCGGGGAAGGGTTTTTAAGACTTTTGGATGCGCTGAAGGTTATGGATGAAAAAGCCTGCGGCTGTAAAACGCTGCATAGCACACCGCAAGTCAAAACACAAGTCACGCCGCAGGGCACACCCCAGAGCGCGGTACAAGGTACACTAAAGTACACAGTACAAGGTTCACTCCGGGGAGAAGCACAAGGCATCCCCCGTGAAGGTTTGGCAGTGACAGGATACAGGCCGGTGCAGGCGCTGCCGATGCATGAGGCAATGGCCAGGAAATCAACCCCCCTGGGGCTTGAGGACAGCCAGGGCAAGGTTTCGGCAGGCTTTATATGCATATATCCTCCCGGCAGTCCGGTTATAGTACCGGGAGAAATAATTGAAGGGCCCGTAATAGAGCATATTACGGCGGCAATGAATGCGGGACTTGAAATCACAGGCCTGTGCGGTGATAATAAGGATATGCTTGATATAGTCTTTTAACGGCAATGATAATCTTTAAGAGCGAAAGGAATTATTATGGGCAAAATTTTTATTATACTTGGAAAGAGCGCGACCGGAAAGGATACAATATATAAGCACCTGCTTTCCCGAGAGGATTTAAGCCTTAAAAAAGTGGTAATGTACACCACGAGGCCCATAAGAAAGGCTGAGAAAGAGGGCGAGGAGTATCACTTTGTCAATGAAGAGATTATGGAGGAGCTTATCAGCAAGGGGCAGGTTATAGAGTACCGCACCTATAATACGGTTTTAGGGAAATGGCATTATTTTACCGTAGACGATGGCCAGGTTGATTTGGACAGGTGTAATTATCTTATGCACGGCACCCTTGAAAGCTTTAAACGGATAAGGGACTATTACGGGCAGGACAAGGTTGTTCCGATATATGTGGAGGTTGAAGACGGCGAAAGACTTGTCAGGGCAATAAAACGGGAAAGCCGTCAGGAAAAGCCCAACTACGCTGAAGTATGCAGGCGTTATCTTGCCGATGAAGGGGATTTTTCCGAGGAAAATATCAGGAACCTGGGCATAAAGGCAAGATATCAGAATGATGACATCGGGATATGCTTAAGCAGGATAATATCGGATATAAAAAATATACTGTAAATGTACTGTTAAATGTGATATACTGTTAAGACAATGTATAGTTGCATTGGAGGAAACCATGGACATTAAGGTAAACCAGGCTCAACAGATAAACCAGGCGGTACAGAAGGCGCCGGTGCAGGAAGCAGACGGCTCTTTTAAGTTTACCTTGGTTTCCCATATTGAGGAGCAGGAGCTCCAGGCAAGGCTTAATATGCTGCTGGAGGAAATCTCGGCTCATGGCAAAAAGATCTTAAAGCACATGGACATCAAGGACATGAAGCACTACAGGGAGCTGATCAGGATGTTCATGAACGAGATCGTGAACCGCTCCCATAAATTTACCAGAGAAAACTTTTTGGACAGGAAGGGAAGACACAGGGTATATACAATGATACGGCTCGTGGACAAGAACCTGGACGAGCTGGCTGCCGAGCTTATAAAAGAAGAAAAGGACGAGCTTGCAATTCTTAATAAAATTGACGAAATCAGAGGATTGCTGCTTGATATTCTAACATAACACGAAAGCATTGAGGTGGCATGATGCAGGATTTTGGACAGATAGTCGGTCATGAAGGAATAATCGATCATCTTCAGAATTCCATAAGGGCAGGGAAGGTTTCCCATGCTTATATCTTTCATGGTGAAGAAGGTATGGGGAAAAAGACTCTTGCTTATGCCTTTGCCAAAACCTTGCAGTGTACGGAAGGAGGCGCCGTGCCCTGTACTGTATGCAAGGCTTGCATACAGTGTGATTCGGATAACCATCCCGATATCATCAGGGTTACCCATGAAAGGCTGAGCATAGGGGTTGATGATATACGCAGCCAGGTAAATGCGGATATTATGGTTAAGCCGTATTCAGGCCCATATAAGATATATATAATAGATTCTGCGGAGAAGCTTACAGAATCAGCACAAAATGCACTTCTTAAGACGATAGAGGAGCCCCCCGCCTATGCGGTGATCATGCTCCTTGTAAGCAATATAAGCCTTATACTTCCCACCATACTGAGCAGGTGCGTAATATTAAACCTTAAGCCTGTAAGTTCAGATTCCATCAGGAAGCTTCTTATGGAACAGCATAAAATTCCGGATTACAAGGCGGAGATGGCGGCGAGATTTTCAGGAGGTAATATAGGAAAGGCCATCAGATATGCTGCTTCGGATGATTTTGAGCATAAAAAAGAGGATATACTGCACATATTAAGATATATTGATGAAATGGAACTAAGCGAGGTCATGTCCGGCCTTAAGACATTGTCCGACAACAAGCCTTCAATAGAGGAATATCTGGATTTCATGCTGTTGTGGTACAGGGACATACTTATGCTCAAGGCTACAAATGATCCCAACCTGGTCTTATATAAGTCGGATTACCAGTTAATAAAAAAGCAGGCAGGCCTAAGAAGCTATGAAGAAATCGAAAAAATAATCGGTGCCATTGAAAAAGCCAAAATCAGGCTTAAGGCCAATGTTAATTTTGATATTGCTATAGAACTTATGCTATTGAAGATAAAGGAGAGAAGGAATGGTTAATGTAATTGGCGTCAGATTCCGCAATGCGGGTAAGATATACTTTTTTGATCCCACAGGATATGATATAAAGACCGGCGACAAGGTTATTGTCGAGACGGCAAGGGGTATCGAGTACGGTCATGTGGTACTCGGACCAAGGCTTGTGGAGGAGGAGAGGATTATTCAGCCCCTGAAGCCGGTAATCAGGCAGGCAACGGAGGAAGACGAAGCAATTAATCAGAAGAACAAGGAAAAGGAAAAGGAAGCCTATGCAATATGCCTGGAAAAGATTAAGAAGCATGGGCTGGAAATGAAGCTTATTGATTCGGAATATACCTTTGATAATAACAAGGTGCTTTTTTATTTTACTGCAGACGGAAGGATTGACTTCAGGGAGCTTGTAAAGGATCTTGCTTCCGTATTCAAGACCAGGATAGAGTTAAGGCAGATCGGAGTAAGGGATGAGACTAAGATTGTAGGAGGTATCGGTGTCTGCGGCAGGCCTTTGTGCTGCAATTCGCACCTTTCCGAATTTTCTCCTGTCTCCATAAAAATGGCCAAGGAGCAGAACCTTTCGCTCAATCCTACTAAGATTTCGGGCGTTTGCGGCAGGCTTATGTGCTGCTTGAAGAACGAGGAGGAAGCATACGAGGAGCTTAATGCAAAGCTTCCGAATGTGGGAGACGACGTAACCACTGCGGATAACCTTAAGGGGGAGGTCCAGAGTGTAAGCGTACTGAAGCAATTGGTTAAGGTCATAGTCACCCTGGAGAATGACGAGAAGGAAGTACGAGAGTATAAGGTAGAGGATCTTAAGTTTAGCCGAAGGAAGAAGAAAGAAAAAACAACAGCTATTGAGGATGAAGAACTTAAGGTTCTTGAGCTTTTGGAGAGAAGCGAAGGGAAGTCCCTGCTGGATGATGAATGATAATTATAGTGATTTCTTAAAGCCGGGAGAGCGGTTGGATGACCTGAACAGGAATAATTACCGCATAATACAAAACACGGATAAATTCTGTTTTGGCATGGATGGCGTGCTGCTATCGGGGTTTGCCAGGGTATTGCCGGGAGAAAACGTACTGGATATGGGAACAGGTACGGGTATTATTCCAATTCTTTTGGAGGCAAAAACCGAAGGCAGGCATTTTACAGGCCTTGAGATACAGGCTGAAAGCGCCGATATGGCTGAAAGAAGCGTAGCACTTAATAACCAAAAAGATAAAATTGATATTGTAGTTGGTGATATCAAGGAGGCCTCGCATATTTTTGGATTGGCTTCCTTTGATGTTGTAACCAGCAATCCTCCTTATATGAACAACAATCACGGAATTAAAAATCCCGATGAGGCCAAGGCAATTGCAAGGCATGAAATCCTCTGTTCCCTGGAGGATGTTATAAGGGAAGCCTCAAAGGTTCTCAAGCCCGGGGGAAGGCTTTATCTTGTGCACAAACCGCATCGCCTTGCAGAGATAATCAATACCATGAGTGCATATAAGCTGGAGCCGAAAAGAATGAAATTTGTACATCCCTTTGTCCGCAAGGAGCCGAATATGGTGCTCATAGAAGGCATAAAGGGAGGCAGATCGGGCCTTAAGGTGGAGGCGCCCCTTGTGGTATATAAGGAGCCCGGAGTTTATACTGATGAGATTTATGATATTTACGGCTACTGACTGCTTTACAATGAGGGGGTAACTGTCTTTTGGAGGTGTATCAATGTTAAAGAGGGTACTGCGAACAAAAGAAAGATGGTTGATAGCAGCGCTGGCAGTATTAATAATACTTGCAATAGTTATTTATGCGATCAATTATATAAATTACAGGCATACGTACGAGGAACAGGCCGTAATGGCCGAGAATCACCTGGAGGCCGGTAATTATGAGCAGGCCATAGAAAGCTATATAAAAGCATTAAGCATGAAAAACAGTGATTTGGAGCTTTTGTCATTAGGCCTGGCAAAGGCTTATATCGGTATCAATGATTTTGACAAGGCATTGGAGGTTTTAAGAAGCTGTTATCAGAAAACTCAAAGTGTCAAGGCAAAGGAGAAAATTGAGGAAGCAACAATACAAAAGAAGGAATATGAATATATTCAGACAATAGGGCGTGCGGATGCTTATTTTAATAATGCAGAATATGAAAAAGCCATATCGGAATATGAGAAGGCCAAGCTGATAAAGAGCAAGGAGGCTGCCTCATATAAGAAGATTGCCGAAGCATATATTGCCCTCGAAAACTATGCCGCAGCCGAAGAGGAAGTATTGAGGGGGCTTGCGCTTACGGAGAGTGACGAGCTTAAGGTAATCCGGGACAAGGTGGACACATACCTGCTTAAGGCTCGATATGATCAGACCATAAATGCGGCGGCAGAATATATATATCAGGAAAATTATCCTGACGGAATATCCAAATACCATGAGGCCATTGCCATCATGCCTTCGGAAGAGGAAGCCTATGTACGGCTTGCACAGGTTTACATATCTCTGGGTGAATATGAAAATGCCGTGGATCTCATAAACAGTGCATTAAAAAGAGTATCCGGCAGCGCGCTGAATGAAACCCTCAGTAAAGCCGAAGCCCTGATGGAAGAGGAAGAGGAGAGAAACGAAACCCTTAAGGAGCTGTATTCGGCCCTTCATTCACGGGACACCGACAAGCTGCTTGATATAATGGGAAGCTCCTTATTCATAGACAAGCTTGCCGTTGATACGCCGGTTTATTACAGCCCCTTCGGGGATACGGCATTAGAAGACTATGGAATGATTATTTATGACGATGAGAACATTTATGTAGGCGCACTGACCGACAACGGTATGAAGAACGGCATGGGGATACAATTCCAGGTGATTGATAATATCATAGAACAGGGCTGGTACTATTATCTCGGGGAGTGGAATCATGACATACCTTCCGGTTGGGGGAAAACAGCCGAATCAATGAAAAAGACGGCAGAAGGAAAAACACAGATCCGCCTGACCATTACCGAAGGAACATATGAGAACGGACTTGAAGCCGGCAACATGCGCAAATATTTCTATATAGATGACGAAGAGGTGGGCAGTATCTCATATACGGCCACTGCGGGCAAGCCCGATCCTTTGCGTGATGAAGAGGGACAACCGATAACAAATGAGGAGCAGCGCAGCTATTGCATAGCAAAGCTGTTTCAGGACAAGAAATTCACAGGAGAATATTATTATGTTCCCTACAATACCGTATGGGGAATAAGGGTATATAAATAGCATTTAAGGCCGTGAATAGGTTAACCTACCGATATGCAATTGCTTAAATATATTGAAAGATAAAAGGAGCTGTTAAAACAGCCCCTTTTTACATACATGACAATATGTATACTATTCGATAATTCCGGCAAGCTTTGCAAGCTCGATAATTGATGCCTTGGATACCTTTTTGTCATGATAATCGATAAGATTTTCCTTGCTTCCGGTGAAGATGTCAGCCGGCTCGTACTTCTGGAGTATAATCCTGCCTTCGTCAGTGAAGATTTCCAGGGGATCTCTCTCGCCGATGTCAAGTGTCCTCCTAAGCTCGATAGGAAGAGTAATCCTTCCAAGTTCGTCCAATCTTCTTACGATTCCTGTACCTTTCATGAAATAGCCTCCTTTTCTCAAGTATGTGGGGAATAAATTAATTAAGCAAAATGTAAGGATTATTAAATTGCCTTACATTTTTTGTATTTAGCACTAATATAAGATATCATAGGGTTTTAAATTAGTCAACTGAAATAATTGTCAAAACATAGCACAATTTAAGCAATAAATGTAAAAGGGGATTATTTAGTCCCCATAAGGCGAGAAAAAAGGGACATTTTATTAAAAAACAATGAATATAGTTTATCAATAAGAACTAATTTTGCAGTAAAAAAAAGGATTTGCTAAAACATATCGTGAAAATCGGGAGGGAAGATCATGCTTAATTACTTGTGGGGCATTATGATTTTTATTGGAATTATGGTGGGAGTGTTTACCGGAAAGATAGATGAGGTCAGCAACGCCACCATAAATTCGTCTAAAGAAGCAGTATCCTTGTGCATTACCATGCTGGGTGTAATGGCAATGTGGACCGGATTAATGCAGATTGCAAAAAGGTGCGGGCTTGTGAGCGCCCTTACAAGGAGGCTTATGCCGGTTCTCAAGCATCTGTTTCCCGATATACCAAGGGGACATATTGCATATGAATATATTGCCTCCAATATGATAGCAAATCTTTTGGGGCTGGGATGGGCGGCAACTCCCATGGGTTTAATGGCAATGCGGGAGCTAAAAAAGCTTAATTTTGATTCTGAGGAAGCAAGCTGTGATATGTGTACGATGCTGATTATAAATATTTCATCCCTGCAGCTTGTTCCGGTCAATATAATAGCCTTCAGAAGCCAGTACGGCTCTGTAAAGCCTGCCGAAATTCTGATGGCAGGCATAATATCCACAGTGTTTTCCACAATAATCGGTATAATTTTTTCAACCACGGCAAGAAAGCTTGTAAAAAGAAAGAGGGGGCTTTGAAGTAAAGCTTACGCAACCCGTGACTTTGATTATGAGAGGACTATGAGCCGCATATAGGCAGTTAATTGTAAAGGAGGAGGTATTAGTTGAAGTTTATAACCTATTTATCAGATTATATTATTCCTTTTTTGTTTTTTTACATAGTGGGAATGGGCCTGCTCTCCAAAACCTCGGTTTATGACGAATTCATAAAGGGTGCAAAGGACGGCTTCAAGGTAGTCCTGGATATAATGCCCACACTAATCGGGCTTATGGTTGCCACAGGAATACTGCGGGCTTCCGGAGCCCTTGATTTGCTGTCAGATGCCATAAAGCCATTGACGAACCTTTTGCATTTTCCCTCCGAGCTGCTGCCGCTTGTACTGGTCAAGATGTTCTCTTCATCTGCAGCCAACAGCCTGCTGTTGGATATATTCAAGGAATTTGGTCCTGATTCTTATATAGGCAGGCTTGCCTCAATAATTATGAGCAGCACCGAAACCATATTTTATACAATGGCCGTATATTTTATGGCAGCAGGGGTAAAAAAGTCAAGGTATACCCTGGCGGGCGCTCTCACAGCAACCCTTTCATCGGTAATCGCCGGCATATTTACGGCCAGGCTGCTGTTTTAACAGGATTAATGAACAGGTTATACACTCTCATGAATATAATCATGAGGATTCACAAATATGAAGGTTATTACGGTTATTGGCAGCATATGGATTGCATATAAGCACAATTAAGGGTAAAATTATGGTATGAAGCAATTAAAATATGGGATATGGAGTAATAACGGAAGCAGGTGATATTATGCCGGTTTTGGGCGCATTTATAGTTCCTCATCCGCCGCTTATAGTTCCGGAGGTGGGGAAGGGTGAAGAAAGAAAAATAATAAGGACAATAGAGGGCTATAAGGAGATTGCACGAAGGATTGCAGGGTTAAACCCGGATACAATCATAGTCACATCGCCTCATAGCGTTATGTACTCGGATTATATACATGTATCTCCGGGGAAGCAGGCTTCAGGTAGCTTTGCCAGGTTTTCCGCACGGCAGGTATCCTTTAAGGTGCGTTATGACGAGGACTTTGTTAAGGAGCTTGAGAAGGCTGCGGACAAGGAAGGAATTAATGCAGGCACCCTTGGAGAAAGAGATCCTTCACTGGACCACGGAACCATGGTGCCGCTGTATTTTATCAATCAGGAGATGAAGGATTACAGGCTTGTCAGGATAGGCATATCCGGCCTGTCCGTTGCCGAGCATTATGCTTTTGGAAAGTGTATCACCCGGACGGCGGACAAGCTGGGCAGGAATATTGTATTTGTGGCCAGCGGAGATTTGTCCCATAAGCTTAAAAGCGAAGGCCCCTATGGCTATGCACCCGAGGGCGTGCAGTTTGACAAAGAGATTACCGAAGCAATGGCGGAGGGAGACTTTTATAAGTTCATGACCTTTAATTCCGCCTTCTGCGAAGCGGCTGCCGAATGCGGCCTTCGTTCCTTTATAATAATGGCCGGAGCATTGGATGGAAGGAAAGTAAAGCCCGAGCTTCTGTCCTACGAGGGACCCTTTGGCGTCGGATATGCGGTTAGCGCATATGAGATTTCAGATAACGACGAAAGCCGCTGCTTTGATAAGATTTATATGGAAGAGCAGCTTAGCATCGCAAGAGAAAGACAAAAAGGCGAGGATGAATATGTCAGGCTGGCAAGATATTCTCTTGAGACATATATAAAGACGGGCAAATATGCAAGCCTGCCTAACGACCTGCCTTCCGAAATGACGGACAAAAGAGCCGGGGTCTTCGTATCACTTAAAAAGTACGGGGAGCTCAGGGGGTGCATAGGGACAATATCCCCCGTTACAGGCAGTATAGCCAAAGAAATATTAAGGAATGCAGTCAGTGCGGGAGTTGAGGATCCGCGCTTTCCCCCTGTGAAGGAAAGAGAGCTTAAGGATCTGGTATACAGCGTGGACGTCCTGTCACCTGCCGAGCCGATAAGCTCACCTGACGAACTGGATGTTAAAAGATACGGAGTCATCGTGTCCTCGGGACGCAAGCGGGGCCTGCTTCTCCCCAACCTTGAAGGGGTGGATACCGTTGAGCAGCAGTTGTCAATTGCCAAAAGAAAGGCAGGCATCTATGACAATGAAAAGGTTTCTCTTGAAAGGTTTGAGGTGGTGAGACATACATGATTGCCGAATGTAAAATTTGCCCCCACCATTGCAGGCTGAATGAAGGACAGATCGGGTTTTGCCGGGCAAGGATTAACAGGGAAGGGCATATAATCTGTGAAAATTACGGAAAGCTTACCGCAATAGCATTGGATCCCATAGAGAAAAAGCCCTTATACCGATTCCATCCCCGCAGCACAATCCTTTCGGTGGGCAGCTACGGATGCAACTTAAGCTGCGCCTTCTGCCAGAACAGCGATATCTCAACGGCTGACGGCAGAAGTATAAGCACTCACCACATATCCTGCGAGGAGCTGGTAGCTAAAGCTCTGGAGTTGAAAGACCGGGGGAATATCGGTATTGCCTATACCTATAATGAGCCCCTTATAAGCTATGAATTTGTCAGGGACTGCGCAGAGCTTGCGAGGAAGCGCGGACTTAAAAATGTCGCAGTAACCAACGGATATATATGTGAGGAGCCCCTTATAAGGCTGCTTCCTTTAATTGATGCCATGAATATAGACCTTAAAGGCTTTACGGAAGGCTTTTACCGTAAGCTACATGGGGACCTGGAAACGGTTAAGCAAACAATAAGGCTGGCTGCAGGGGTATGCCATGTTGAGGTTACAACCCTGATCATTCCGGGAGAGAACGACAGTGAGAAGGAAATAGATAATTTATCCGCATGGCTTTCAGGAATTAACCCCGAAATACCCTTACACATCACCCGCTTCTTCCCAAGATGGAAGATGCAGGACAGAGCTGCTACTGAGATAAAAACCGTATACCGGCTGGCCTCCGTTGCCAGAAGGAACCTTAAATACGTCTATGAGGGTAATTGCTGATTAATAAGTAATTGCTCTGCCTGTTGCAGTATTGTATAATAGGGTGAATTAAGCTTATGAAAGAAGGAGGATGGGCATACCGATATCTGCCGGCAGCCCATTATCGAGATGATATTTGAAACACATGCCCATTATGAAGACGCCGCCTTTGACAATGACAGGGAGGAGCTTATAAATTCCCTTAGGCCGGGCGGAATAGAATATGTTGTCAATATAAGCTCCGGATTTGACACCGTTGAGAAAACCCTTGAACTTACGGAGAAATACGGTTTCATATATGCAGCCGTGGGAATACACCCGTCGGATTCGCACCTTTTAGATGAGGAAAGGTTCAAATGGCTTAAGGAAAAGGCCATGCAGCCCAAGGTTGTGGCCATAGGTGAAATCGGACTTGACTATTACTGGGATACTACCGACAGGGATACACAGAAGAAATGGTTTTTAAGGCAGATGGAGCTGGCCCGTGAGCTTAACCTCCCCCTGGTTATTCACAGCAGGGATGCCGCCAATGACACCTTCAATCTGCTTAAAGAGGCAGGGGCACAGCAGATAGGGGCTGTAATGCACTGCTTCGGCTATGGAGTCGAACAGGCAAGGCAGTATCTTAATCAGGGCTTTTTGCTGGGCATAGGCGGAGTTGTAACCTTTACCAACGGACGCAAGCTTAAGGAGGTTGCTGCATATGCCCCCATTGAGCAGCTTGTGCTGGAAACGGACTGCCCTTATCTTGCACCTGTACCGTACAGGGGCAAAAGGAACAGCTCGCTGTACCTTCCCCATGTGGCAAGGGAGATAGCTAGACTGAAGAACATGGATTATGACGAGGTGATCCGTATTACAAGCGAAAATGCAAAAAGGTTTTATGGGATTTAAGAAGGGATATAAGAAACAATGGCCGATTTGGGAAACCCCACTAATACGATAGCAATTCTTAATAAATATAACTTTGTGTTCCGAAAAAAGTTCGGACAGAATTTTCTTATTGATACCCATGTTCTGGATAAAATCATACGTGCGGCAGAAATAACCCGTGACGACTTTGTAATTGAGATAGGCCCGGGGATAGGGACCCTAACCCAATACCTGTGCGAGAACGCAGGGCAGGTGCTTGCCGTTGAAATTGACCGGATGCTTATACCCGTGCTTTCAGAAACCTTATCTGCCTACGACAATGTGACAGTCATAAACGAGGATGTAATGAAGCTTGACCTTGGGGATATAATAGAGCAGCAAAGAGGAGAAATGAAGGTCAAGGTGGTGGCAAACCTGCCATACTATATAACCACACCTGTAATAATGAGTCTGCTTGAAAAGAAGCTGCCCCTGACAAGCATTACCGTTATGGTGCAAAAGGAGGTGGCGGAAAGGATGCAGGCACAGCCGGGTACCGGTGATTACGGAGCCTTGTCTCTTGCAGTTAAGTACTATTCTGAACCCTATGTTGCCGCCTATGTTCCCCCAAATTGCTTTATGCCCCGTCCAAAGGTAGGATCGGCGGTAATCCGGCTTAAGCTGCATGAAAGGCCCGTAATTGAGGTAAGGGATGAGGAGCTTTTGTTTAATATGATACGCGCATCCTTTAATCAGAGGAGAAAAACTCTGGTCAATGCATTGAATAATTATTCGGAAATTGCATTTACCAGAGAAGAAATAGCCAATGCGCTTAAGGATGAAGGGCTGCCGGAGAATATACGCGGCGAGGCTTTATCACTGGAACAGTTTGCCGGACTGGCCAACAGGCTGTGTAAATATTAGATCAGATAATAATAAATATCATAAGAAGAGATATGTTTATATAGACTCTATCAAAAAAAGGACAAAAAAAATATAAATTTATGTTGCATAAATATAAATTACAGTGTATAATATGTCACCGAAAGAAGCCGGAGGAAAGCACTTAAATAATAATTCTTGCCATTATCCCACAGGAGGTCATTATGAGTAAGAGAACAGATATCCACAAGGTACTAATCATAGGTTCGGGGCCGATAGTAATCGGTCAGGCATGCGAGTTTGACTATTCCGGAACACAGGCCTGCAAGGCGCTGAAGAAGCTGGGTTATAAAATCATTCTCGTAAACTCCAATCCCGCAACCATAATGACGGACACAACTACAGCTGACATAACCTATATTGAGCCTCTGAATGTTGAGAGATTAACACAGATTATTGAAAAAGAAAGACCCGACGGTCTGCTCCCTAATCTGGGCGGACAATCAGGTCTAAATCTTTGTGCCGAGCTGTATAAGGCCGGAGTACTTAGTAAATACAACGTCAAGGTAATCGGAGTTCAGGTGGATGCCATAGAACGGGGAGAGGACCGGGTGGAATTTAAGAAAACCATGAACTCACTCGGGATAGAAATGGCAAGGAGCGAGGTTGCCTACACTGTGGAGGAAGCCCGTATGATAGCCGAAAAACTGGGTTACCCCGTAGTAATTCGTCCTGCTTATACAATGGGCGGCACCGGTGGAGGACTGGTTTATAATGTGGAAGAGCTTAAGGTAATAGTGGACAGAGGCCTTCAGGCAAGCCTTGTGGGACAGGTGCTTGTTGAGGAATCGGTCCTGGGCTGGGAGGAGCTTGAGCTGGAGGTGGTCCGGGACAGCACGGGCAAGATGATAACGGTATGCTTCATTGAGAATATCGATCCGATGGGTGTGCATACGGGAGACTCCTTCTGCGCAGCGCCCATGCTGACTATATCAAAGGAGCTGCAGAACAGGCTCCAGGAGCAGGCTTATAAAATTGTGGATTCCATACAGGTAATCGGCGGAACCAATGTCCAGTTTGCCCATGATCCGAAGACGGGGAGAATTGTGGTAATTGAGATCAATCCAAGGACCTCGCGCTCCTCAGCCCTTGCTTCCAAGGCTACAGGCTTCCCCATAGCATTGGTATCCGCAATGCTTGCAGCCGGGCTTAATCTTAGCGACATCCCCTGCTCAAAATACGGAACCCTTGATAAATATGTCCCGGACGGGGATTATGTTGTAATCAAGTTTGCCCGCTGGGCATTTGAAAAATTCAAGGGCGCAGAGGACAAGCTGGGAACACAGATGCGTGCTGTGGGAGAGGTAATGAGCATAGGCAAGACCTATAAGGAAGCCTTCCAGAAGGCAATACGCAGCCTGGAAACAGGACGCTACGGCTTAGGCGGAGCTAAGGGCTTCGGGCTTATGTCCAGGGAGGAATTACTTAACCTGCTCCATTTACCCTGCAGCGAAAGACAATTCATAATGTACGAAGCCTTAAGGAAGGGAGCCGACGTTGAGGAGCTTCATGAGCTTACCGGAATTAAGCATTATTTCATAGAGCAGATGAAGGAGCTTGTGGAAGAGGAGGAAGCCCTTAAAAAGTACCGGGGCAGCATCCCTCCTGCAAGCATGTTAAAAAATGCAAAGCAAAACGGATTCTCTGATAAATACTTAAGCAGCCTGCTGGACATTTCCGAAGACGAGATAAGAAGCGCAAGGCTTGAGGCCGGAATAAGGCAGGTTTGGGAAGGTGTCCATGTAAGCGGAACACAAAATGCAAGGTACTATTATTCTACGTATAATTCCGAAGAGGATACCCTTAAGGTATCCGACAAGCCCAAGGTAATGATCCTGGGCGGAGGCCCGAACCGCATCGGACAGGGCATTGAGTTTGACTATTGCTGCGTGCATGCGGCATTTGCATTAAGGGATATGGGTATTGAGACCATCATCGTCAACTGCAACCCGGAGACTGTTTCAACGGACTATGACACCTCGGATAAGCTGTATTTTGAACCCCTTACCCTGGAGGATGTCTTAAGCATATATGAGAAGGAAAAGCCCCTTGGAGTAATTGCGCAATTCGGCGGGCAGACGCCCTTAAATCTTGCATCGCAGCTTAAGGCAAACGGAGTAAAAATACTTGGCACCACCCCTGAAACTATTGATCTGGCGGAGGACAGGGATCGCTTCCGTGAAATCATGGAGCGGCTTGGCATTCCGATGCCCGAATCGGGCATGGCTTCAACTGTGGAGGAAGCGCTGCAGGTGGCTCGAAAAATCGGTTATCCCGTCATGGTAAGACCCTCATATGTGCTTGGGGGAAGAGGAATGGAAATTGTCCACGACGATGAAAGCATGGAAATTTATATGAAGGCCGCTGTTGGCGTAACACCCGACAGGCCAATACTTATAGACCGCTTCCTTCATAATGCCCTTGAATGTGAAGCGGATGCCATTAGCGACGGCAATGACGCATTCGTGCCGGCTGTTATGGAGCACATAGAGCTTGCAGGAATCCACTCGGGGGATTCGGCCTGCGTCATCCCTTCGCTGCATATTTCAGAGGATAATCTTAAGGTCATTAAGGAGTATACGGTAAAGATTGCAAAGGAAATGAAGGTATGCGGCCTTATGAACATGCAGTATGCAATTGAGGACGGGAAGGTGTATGTGCTTGAAGCAAATCCCAGGGCCTCACGTACCGTGCCTCTGGTATCCAAGGTATGCAATATTAACATGGTCAGGCTTGCCACCCGGATAATAGTCGGAAGCCTGACGGGTGAGGCATCGCCGGTTCCTTCTCTTAAGGAGGGCAAGTTCTCGCATTTCGGCGTTAAGGAGGCCGTATTCCCGTTCAATATGTTCCCGGAGGTGGACCCGGTGCTTGGACCGGAAATGCGCTCCACAGGCGAGGTGCTTGGTCTGGCCCAGACCTTCGGCGAAGCCTTTTACAAGGCCCAGGAGGCTACATCTACCAGGCTTCCTTTGTCCGGTACCGTACTGTTCAGCGTAAATGACAGGGATAAGCCGGAGCTTATTGAGATAGCAAAGGGCTTTTATGAATGCGGCTTTATGATAATGGCCACTGGAGGAACTTATGATTTAATTACCTCCAACAGCATTCCTGCCGCGAAGATCAATAAGCTTTACCAGGGCAGGCCCAATATTCTGGATGCAATTGCAAACCGCCAGATAGACATAATTGTGAACACCCCGATAGACAAAAAGGGTGCACAGGATGACAGCTATATCAGGAAAGCGGCAATCAAGGGCGGCATATGCTATGTAACGACCATGGCGGCAGCCAGGGCTACCATAGAAGGAATTAAGGCGGCAAGGCGAAATGAGGGAAGCGTAAAATCACTTCAGGAGTTCCATAAGGATATAGACTATTAAACCCGCAAGGGACATCGTTCACACTCTCTGCCAAAGAAATTACGGCGGTGGAATATTGGCTTGTCATACCGAATATATTTAAAAGAGCCATTATGGCGGAACAACCTTTATTTCATGGCAGGGAGTGATATTGTGGCCGACTATAAAAGAATGGTGTCCTATATGTATATTTACGAGAACGGCGTCAAGAAGAAGAATGCAGGTTATGCGCGCATCGAGGAGCGGGACGGTGAGTGTAAAATCACCTTACACATGCAGCTTCCCGGCTTGTCGGACAGCATTTTCCCAACATATCTCATACAAAGAAAGTCGGATAATCTGGAGCTTGTATATCTCGGTGATTCGATATTAAAAAATCAGGTTATGGACAGTAAGCATCATACAGGCACCTTAAATGTAATGGGGTCAGGCTATGATATGTCGGACATGGGGGGCATCCTGCTGTTTTTAGATGAGAACACATTTTTTGCCACGGAATGGGATGACAAGCCAGTAATTCTCCATGAAATTCTGGAGGCCCTTAAGCCTGCCGGAAGAAGGGCGGCAGCAGTGCCTGCAATGGCGGCAGATGCTGACAATTCTGCGACTTTTCCCTTATATAAGCTGCCAAGGGGATGGAAAATCATTGAGAGGCGTGAATCCGAACGTGCCGGCACAGCCTCCGACCCTTGGGATTTGGTAAGAAGGTATATTGAAACGCAGATGGATAAAGACGGGCAGACCGGTGAAGCAACCGGGGAGCAGGCAGAAGAACCTGACGAAGTCTTATCCGGGGAGCGTCCGGATGCCGGGCAGGGAGTATCTNNTTAAGGGAAAGCCGGATGCCGGGCCCGGGGAGGCTTTAATTTCATTTTTTGATAAGTATCCGAGAATTTATCCCTTTGAGGATAATGAGATTGCACTGTGCGTAAAAATAGAACCCAAGGATATCGGAGGACTTCCGGCAGACGCATGGGTTCTCAGCAATAACAGCTTTTTGCTGCATGGTTTTTATTGTTATCATCATCTTATCTTTGCAAAGCTTAAGGAAGGCTTCGGAACCGGATACATACTCGGCGTTCCGGGTATATATCATAACAGGGAACGCATAATGGCCAGGATGTTCGGTTTTTCCAACTTCAAGTCAATCAAAAGGAGCGCTCTGAAGCAGGGGGATTTCGGGTACTGGTACATGCCTATTAAGGTGTAATTCCAGGATTGTAATTCCAGGATTGTAATCCCAGGATGCCGGTAAGACTTATTATACAGCCGCTTAATCGACTCCCCTTACAGCCACATATTTTACATAAGGGGTCAGCAGCTCCTTATAGGCAAGGAGAGTTTCCTTGTCCGGCGCTGAAAGGCCCGGCTCAAGCACATCCCCTGAATCCTTGTAGGACTGGAGATAATAGGCCTTTGCCCCTTTTATCCAATTGCCTATGGATATCATGTCCTGTGATGAGTGATGCTCCTTAACCACTGTTGTTCTGAATTCATAATCAACAGGCTCCTTAAGCAGGAAGGCGATGCTTTCTTCCACAGCTTTTGTATCGAAGCTGCCGATTCCGGCAGACTTGCCGTAATGCTCCTTTGAATTCTTAATATCCATTGCTATATAATCAATTAAGTTTACTTTCACAAGCTCTCTGAGCATATCCGGATTGGTTCCGTTCGTATCCAGCTTTATCTTATATCCCATAGCCTTGATATCGCTAATAAGGCCTGTAAGTCCGGGATGGATTGTGGGTTCACCGCCTGTTATGCATACTCCCTCAAGGATGCCCTTTCTTTTTTGCAGATACTCAAGCACCTCTTTCTCCGGTATTGAAGGCTGGGTGCTGATCCTCGTAACAAGGGAGGAGTTATGGCAAAAAGGGCATCTTAAGTTGCAGCCTCCAATGAATATAGTTGCTGCAAGATGCCTGGGATAATCCAGAAGAGTGGTTTTAACAAGGCCGGTTATCTGCATATTGTCACCTCTATGGGGTTATGATAAAATAAATGATAGCAGATTTATAATCCGGAGTCCAGAAGAACAATAAAAGGAACATTAATATGACAACAGATGAGAAATATATGAGGGAAGCCTTAAAGCAGGCAAAAAAGGCTTATCGCATAGGTGAAGTGCCCATCGGCTGTGTAATCGTATATCAGGATAAAATCATAGGGAGAGGGTACAATAAAAGAAACACTAAGAAAACCACGCTTGCCCATGCAGAGCTTACAGCCATAAGCAGGGCCAGCAGGGTAATGGGAGACTGGAGACTTGAGGATTGTACGGCATATGTGACACTGGAGCCATGCCAGATGTGTTCCGGCGCAATTGTACAGGCAAGAATGAAAAGAGTCGTAGTAGGAACCATGAATCCCAAAGCCGGATGCGCCGGTTCAATACTTAATCTGCTTCAGAACGAGCAATTCAACCATCAGGTAGAGCTTCAAACCGGCATACTTGAAGAGGAGTGCTCAAGAATTCTGCAGGACTTTTTCCGTGAGCTGCGCATAAGAATTAAACGGGAAAAGGATGCCGCAGGCAGTCAGTCGGAGGATGAGCATATAGAAGAAACCGGAGAGGAAACCGGATTTTTTGATGGAAAAGCTTGAGTGTTGACATGATTGGGTAAAAGCTATATACTTGTACAATGCAATTCATTTACGTCATAAAGTTTCCGTGCAGCCGGGGAGATAGCGGTGCCCTGTACCTGCAATCCGCTACAGCAGGGGTGATGTCCTGCCCAGGGTGACTTACTGTAAGGCCGCCTCTTATAAGTGATGTTGACGTTTGGGTCTTGCGCAACAGGAATTTGTGAACCGTGTCAGGTCAGGAATGAAGCAGCACTAAGCAAAACCTTCTGTGTGCCGCAAGGAAGCCTGGATCGAGTTAACTGTAAGGGTAACGCTTATGGTAAGCATTCAAAGCAGGACGCACGGAATAAATTATAAATAATCAGAACTGGTTTCCAATGAACCCTTGGGTATCATAAATGAAACAGATGGTTTCATTTATGATACCCAAGGGTTTCTAAATACAACCCATGGTCGCATTAATGATACCCAAGGTATTCCTAAATACAACCCATGATTGCATTTATGATACCATTGATCTCATCAGGAGTCGGTTTTACGGATAATCAAATTTTGCATAATAAATTTCTGAAAATTCAAATTCTACAAACTCAATTTCTCATACAGTCAATATAAAAACCCATACTTTATTACTATTTCGCAATTATATGACAAATTTCACTTTTGATATTGAAATAATTGTTATATAATAAGGATGAATCCAACATCACCCTTTACATTATCGGAGGGTATAGCATGAAATGTAAGATAGTCCCCAATGCTGTAAATCAATTCTACAAAGGCACCGATATTTTCACGGAAGGTGAAGAGGTGACAGGTATAGCACTGGTTCTTAAGGGAAGGATACTGGTACACAATGACGGTTCCAAACTTCTTATGAATTCAGGTGCGTTCATCGGAATCAATGATTTATTCAGGGGAGTCCGACAAAGTACATATACAACGCAGGATGATGCAATGCTTTATATATTCGGGATAAACCGGAGCGATGATATGGAAAGCATTCTTTCCATTAACAAGGATTACCACGGGCTTATTATTGCTTCCCACAATAAAATAATTAATGAGCTGGACAGAATTTTTGGGGACCTTATAAAGCTGGGAATACATACTTACCGGTTTATTAAGGATTATTACAAGGAATATAAGAAATCGGCAGAAGAGCTGGGCTTTTCGGCCAAATCCTCCAAGCTTGTGGAGACGATTGAGCATGTTCTGCCCGATCTGGAGCCTGAACAGGACAGGATTAATTATTATATAGAATGCAGCAGTATGCCTTTAGATGTTGTGAAGGCATACTATTCTTATGGTAATAATATAACCTTATACCAGATTAGGGATCAGATTGAGGTTATAAACAAGCTTATAGACGCACTCAAGGAATATTCCGCCAGCTTCATGCAGCTGATGTCGGGACTTTATAATGACAGTGACAGCTGCCTGTTCAGACTTTTTGCAGAATATGCTATAGATATTGAAGCAGCAGGAGGCAGCGTCAAGCCGGTCCTTGAAATTATTGATAAAGTCATTGAACAGATCAATACAGCCGATAATTTCTGCGAACATAATCTTGGCAAAAGGCCCTACCTTGACAGAAGGAAGATGGAAGACACTTACCATATGCTGCTTACCGGCACCGGAAGCAATAGTGCGGCGGCCAAAACCTATCTGAAATACACAAGGGAGGATACGGCAGCAGCCTTGTCGGAGCTTAAGAATTCCTTTGAGAAGATATTGGAGTATGCGGGCGTTGATGAAGAGACAGCCGAGGGAATGAAGGAGGTTATGCTTAGCTTCATCAATATGAAGGACAGGATATCCAATGATGATTACGCAAGAGCTATCCGCAAGAAGCTTACGGTAAACCATTATATAATACTTAAGGCCGTTTTTATCAGAGCATACAGGGATAAAGAGGTCCCCAGAATTATTGATATGTTTCTGAATTACGGCTATGCAGACGAAAGGCTGCTTTCGGAGGAACAGCTGCTTTCACTGTATTTTCTTAATGAATCTAAGACAGAAGAAGAAATTCCGGTATATAATCTAAAGGAATGGCTGACGCTTATATATGAAGGCAGGAAAGATCCGTCCAAAAATGAATTTGACCAGGAGTATCCGGAGGTTCTGGCATCCTATAAGAAGCAGGGCAAATACAGTGACAGTGAATTAAAGGAGATGGCGGTTAATCCCGATATAAGGCTGGAGCATGAGATACAAAACATGATTCGCTATAACAACAGGACCACCAACGGGCAAATAACCAGCTTCGTTCCTGTGCTTCATAAGGATATGTCAGATTCAACCTTTGACCGCCTATATCTTACTCCTGATAAGGTTGCCGATTCCGTAAGAGAATTAATGGAGACAGACTATTCCATATTCGACAGGGAAGTCATCTATGCCGGAACAGGGAATAACATATCTAAGGAATATATCATAAAAAGGGTATACCCGGATATTATTCTTATGCCGACGGTAGGCGTCAACGGCATTATGTGGCAGGAAATAACGGGAAGGAAAAGAGACAGCGCCGGACGCTTCCTTCTTCCTGTATTTTGTGAAAGTGATTTGAACCAGATACTGGTCAAGGTGTTTGGAAGGTTCAGATGGGAGATGTGCAGAACCATCGAAGGTCTGGCATGGAACGATATTAAGCATAAATCCCTTACCGCCGAATATTGCGATTACCTGCAATTCTATCGCAAGAACAGGGAGCTGTCGGAGGAACGTAAGGAAAAGATCAAGCAGCAGATTCAAAGAGGAAGAAACACCAGAGAGATATTCGTAATTGATTATGAGCAATGGATCAATTATGAAGCCAGGGGAGCTGTAAAGCTTAGCAAGCCTGTACGAGAGATTTTAGCTACATACTGCCCGTTTTCCAGAAAGATCCGGGATGCTTTGATTAACCAGCCCTTGTTTGAGGAAGCCATGGCACGGTTTGTCAGAGAGAGGAATAAAAAGATCAGGGAAATGGAAGGCAGATTTAGACAGCTGGTCAAGGATAATGTGAAGCTTACCAAGGAGCTGGAGGATACGCTAAACTATTACAAGGAGACTTAAGCCATAATGCTTGCCTGTTCAGGCCTGTGTCCGGAAAGCAGTCCGGCAGGTGACGGCATGCAAAACCTGATTTATCTTAAGGAGGTTATACCATGGCCGGTTACGAAATAATGATTAAAACAGAGGAATTAAGGAAAAAGGTCCGGGCAGGGGATTATTCTTCTGCACTGAGAGTCCTTGATACTATTGATATAAAAAAGGTAAAAAACACTGCCGATTTAAGTCTCATGGCTGAGGTTTATATGCAGAACGGACGCTATGAGGAGGCATATGATATATATTACAAGGTATATGGCAGAACGAAAACACGTACGGCACTGTTCAGGCTTATTTACACAGCTATCAAGAAAAACAGCATGGATGAAGCCGTTATGTATCTGTCTGAATATGAAAAGCAGGCTCCCGATGATTTTTATATACATATTTTCCGTTATCAAATTGATAAAAGAAGGGGCAAGCCTTATAAAACCCTGATAGATCATTTAAAAGCACTTAAGAAGAAGGAGTATATCGAGCAATGGGCATACGAGCTGGCAAAGCTGTATTATAAGGCAGGTATGGAGGAGGAATGCATCAGAGAATGTTCTGATATTATATTGTGGTTTGGGGAAGGCAGCTATGTTGAGAAGGCGAGGCTTCTGCGCGCCTACTATTCTGGTGAGGCAGACAAGGATGAAATCATGGAAGAATTGAAGCGCAGAGCCTTTCAGGATACCTCCAGATGGGATATAAAGGATGAGCTTAAGAAGGCGGAAGGAGATTATAGCGCTAATAATATAAAAAGCGCAAAGGATAATGAGGATGATGATATCTCCGCGGAAAATATAACAGTCGAATATTCTGATGACAAAGCCGTGGATGAATTAATCGAAACAATGAAAAAGGATGTTGAAGAAATCCTTTCAGGGGAAGACAATAAAAGTCGATATGCCGACAATGCGGCATATGAAGAACCTACTGCAGACAATGCAGCGTATGAAGAACCTGCAAAGGATAATGCAATATATGGAGAGCCGTCTGAGGATAATGCAGCATATGAAGAATCGGCTGCCGACAATGCGGCGTATGAAGAACCTGCTGCCGACAATGCAGCATATGAAAAACCGGCTGCATACGATACAGTATATGAAGAACCTGCTGCAGACAATACGGCATATGAAAAATCTTCTGCAGATAATACAATGTATGAGAAACCGGCTGCAGACAATACAATGTATGAGGAACCGGCTGGCGACCATGCAGCACAGGATGAACAGGTTTCAAAACGGGAATACATATTTGCCGGCCGGGACAGGATCGATACGGAAGCTGAGGCCGAGCTTAAAAGGCTTATTGAAGAGGAGGATGAAGGCGAGGGCAGAAGGCTTAAGCAAATTGCCGAAGAGTATGATTTTGATTTATTTGAGGTATTCGGCAATTTTCTGCATGTCAGGCATGTCAGAAAGCAGCTTGCCAATAGTCTGGAGCTTATCCAGGACAGGCGCACAAAAAGCGTGCAGATGATAATTACGGGAGCATCCGGCTCGGGAAAAACAGAGCTTGCCAAGGACATATCGATTTTCCTCTACAGGACAGGCAGGTTAAAATCCTCCAAGGTTGCCAAAATAACGGCTGAAAAGCTAAACAGTATAGATATACTAAAAAAGAAGGATGCTCTGAAGGATTGCTGTCTTGTTATTGAAAATGCAAGTGAATTAAAAGCTTCGGCTGTGAACAAGCTGCTGGAGCTTATAAGATATTACCGTGGCGATATAGCAGTAATATTTGAAGTAAACAGGAAAAACATGAACAAGCTGTTTCGTATATGTCCCAAGCTGATGGAAATGTTCCAGAACAGAATACATCTTTCTTCGTATACGGAGGAGGAATTGCTTGGTTTTGCATATGCCGGAATAAAGCAAAAGGATTACCGTCTTTTAAACGGAGCGGACAAGATTCTTAAAGAAGCGGTGTATAATATAGTAAAAGAATATGGTCCTGGCGAACAATTGGGACAAATTCGCAAAACCATAGATACAGCGATGAACAGTGCGGACATCCGCATGGGAAAACAGCTGCCCGGTCTTGCAGCAGAGGGAAAGCTTGGCGAGGTTGAGCTATTATCAATCCTGCCGGAGGATTTTGAAGCTAAAGCTTGAACTTTATAGCAACCTCATTTTGAAGCCTTCTGCCTTTTGATGAGCTGACGTTTTTAGTAATGTGAAGTGTATAGGATTCATTGATTGAATAAGCTTCAAGGGGCTCTATTTCAATACAATTGTTCACACTGTCATAACGTATATTGGTCTTAAGAGGAGTACCGACGTCAGTTGTAACATAAAGATTTTGATTATTGACCGATGATGGATTTAAGGGTATGTTAAATTTGATCCGCCAGACAAAATTACCGGTTCTATATTTCAGGTCTTGTTTTACACGGTTTCCGATACCGCCTGTTACGGATTCTATCGTTATGTATCTGGGAGCCAAACTATCACCTCAGTTTTGACAAAATGTTCATTTACAGACATATTATAGCACATTTGCCAAAACATCAACAGATTTAGCAATGGCTTTATTATGTAAGCTGACTGCTATTTCCCTGCTGTCAAACTAATGGGTGTGCGAATATAAAACATCACCAGGATTTAAAATATGTAATGGGATCACATTTATACAGGATATTTTCTGGTCGAAATAGTTTTATTAAAAAACATTTACAAAAAAACACTTTGTGGTATAATCAAACTGGCAGATAAATTTTTAACGAAATTATCGGCACACTATTATGCATTACTTACAATCAAATAACATCTGACGAGGTGCGCAATGGAGCAGTATATTATTAAAGGAGGAACACAGCTGAAGGGGGAGGTATCGGTCGGCGGCTACAAAAATGCTGCACTCGGAATTATTGCTGCGGCAATAATGACCGATGATACAGTTAAGGTTGAGAATGTTCCTGACATAAGGGATATAGATATTTTAATACAGGTTTTGCAGGATCTTGGAGCAAAGGTTGAAAGGATCAATAAACATACATTAAAGATAAATGGAGCCAAAATAGAAACAGTTACCGCAGATTCGGACAATGTAAGAAAAATTAGAGGCTCCTATTATCTTGTCGGCGCTTTGCTTGGCAAATATAAAAGGGCACAGGTGGCTCTTCCCGGAGGCTGCAATATAGGCAGCAGGCCTATTGACCGTCATATCAAGGGCTTCGAGGCACTGGGATCGGAAGTAAAAATTGAGCACGGATTGATTTGCGCAAAGGCTGACAGGCTGATAGGTGCGCCCATATATTTTGACGAATCAAGTGTCGGAGCAACTATTAATACGATGCTTGCAGCCTGCATGGCCGAAGGGCAGACAACAATTGAGAATGCGGCAAAGGAACCCCATGTTGTTGATGTTGCCAACTTTTTAAACAGCATGGGCGCCAATATCAAGGGTGCAGGTACCGATGTTATAAGAATCAAGGGAGTAACAAAGCTCCATGGCAGTGAATATTCCATCATACCGGATCAGATAGAAGCAGGAACCTTCATGTTTGCAGCAGCCGCTTCCAAAGGCGACGTATTGGTAAAGAACGTTATACCGAAGCATCTGGAAGCATTTACGGCAAAGCTTATGGAAATTGGTGTACAGGTTGAGGAGTTTGACGATGCCGTAAGAGTCAGGGCTGACAAAAGACTTGGAAGCACCCATGTTAAGACGCTGGTATATCCGGGGTTCCTGACAGATATGCAGCCCCAGATGACTACACTATTATCCGTGTCCAACGGAACCAGCATCGTAACAGAAAGTATATTTGAGAACCGTTTTAAATACGTGGATGAATTGACAAAAATGGGAGCCTCCATCAAGGTTGTGGAAAGCAACACCGCAATAATTACAGGAGTGGATAGGCTTACAGGAGCGATAGTCAACGCACCCGACTTAAGAGGCGGAGCCGCACTCGTTATGGCAGGCCTTATGGCCGAGGGCTTTACTATAGTTGAGAATGTCGAGTATATAGAGCGCGGCTATGAGAACTTTGAAAGCAAGATGCAGAAATTAGGAGCAATAATAACCAAGGTTGATTCCAATGATTCAAAGGCTATTAAGAAGTTTAAACTGAAGGTTAGTTAAGCTTATCATTAACATATAAACCAATGCAAAAAGGTAAACGAAAAAATGTAAATATACATTTTTTCTTAAATACATAAGGGGCTGCTGTATAATAACATATATGACATTAGAAAAGGGCAGCCGCTCAATTATTACAAAAAAACATAATATATAATCACCCTCAAGCGTATATGATTTGCCTGAGGGTGTTTTTGCATACAGCTATATGTACTTAATATAGCTTGACTAAAAAAACCGCCGGATTTATAATATGTACGTACAACATTACATGAGTATGTATACAAGACGTACAAGTATTATTGCATGTTTATATAAGCAGCTAAATTGTTTGTACAAATAATCTTTATTGCATATAAACATACGATAAGGGGAGTAACAACATGCACAATCATAAATATGCCGAGCTTGCAGATAAATTACGTTTTGAGATTCAAACCGGTGTATATACAAGCGGACAAAAGCTGCCAAGTGAAAATGAGCTTGCAGATGACACCGGATATAGCCGGCAAACTGTAAGGCATGCCATTGAAGTTTTGGAAAGGGAAGGGAGGGTTCAGCGCATTCAGGGAAGCGGCACATATGTGTGCGGTGATGCTCCCCGTCGTAAGGAAACACATAATATTGCAGTTGTAACAACATATATCGGGGAATACATTTTCCCTGCGATTTTACATGGAATTGACGAGGTGTTATCAGCCAACGGATATACCTCGCTGCTGTCCGCCACCGGTAATCGTGTTTATAATGAACGTCGTATACTTGCCGAGCTGCTGCTAAAGCCCATTGACGGGATGATTGTAGAGGGAACTAAAACGGCGCTTCCTAATCCAAATATTGATTTGTATGAGAAGTTTACAAAAGCTAATATTCCGGTTGTGTTTATAAACGGATTTTACCCGGATTTAAAGGATCCGATCTATGTTGTTGCCGATGATCGGGCAGGAGGACGCATAGCATGTGATATACTTCTGAATAAAGGACATGAGCGCATAGCCGGAATATTTAAAAGTGATGACATTCAGGGCCATCGCCGGTATGCCGGATATTCGGAGGCCCTTCGCAATGCGGGAATTACAGTCAATGACGATTATGTGCTATGGTATACTACCGAAAACCGGATTGACATACTGAATACAGGTATTCCTCATTTAACAGAGAGATGTACTGCCATATTATGCTATAACGATGAAGTGACTCTGCAGGTATTGAAGCTCTTGAATGCACATAATACAGATAAACCAAACCGGATTGAACTGATTAGCTTTGATAACAGTAATTATGCCCGGCTTTCCGCTGTACCGTTTGTTTCACTTTCAAATCCAAAAGAGAAGCTTGGCCGCATAGCTGCCGAGAAAATGCTTAATATATTAAGGGGAAAGAAAGAAACCTCAATCGTACTTCCCTGGAGCCTGGAAGATAATAAATAATATATATTTAATACACCATAAAAGAATAATGGAAGACAATGATAATATAAGGAGGATGCGTATGAACAGCAAGGATATTGTACAAGCCATAACAACAGGACAGACAGCTTTGGGTATTGAGCTGGGTTCAACACGAATAAAAGCCGTACTAATTAATAATGATTACACACCGATTGCAATTTCTAGCCATGATTGGGAAAACAGGCTTGAGAACGGCATATGGACATATCATTTGGAGGATGTATGGCATGGAATACAGGACTGCTATTCCAAACTGGCATCCGGGGTTTTTGAAAAATACGGGGTAAATTTATCTAAGCTTAAATCAATAGGCATCTCTGCTATGATGCATGGATATCTTGTATTTGACAAGGACGGCAATCAGCTTGCCGAGTTTCGTACATGGCGCAATACCATAACAGAGCGGGCTGCTGAGGAATTAACTGATTTGTTCGGGTTTAACATCCCCCAGAGATGGAGCATTGCACATCTGTATCAGGCAATATTAAACGGGGAGAAGCATGTTCACGATATTGATTTTCTTACCACACTTGCCGGATATGTTCACTGGAAGCTCACCGGTGAAAGGGTTTTGGGCATAGGTGATGCCTCCGGCGTATTTCCTATAGACAGTAATACTAATGATTACAATATGCATATGATGGAGCTGTTTAACGGGAAGGCCGCTTCTAAGGATTTCACGATTAAGCTTAAGACAATCCTGCCCAGGGTCTTGGCAGCAGGTGAGAGCGCAGGAAGGCTTACATATGAGGGCGCTAAGCTATTGGATCCGAGCGGCATGCTGGAACCGGGCATTCCTTTATGCCCTCCCGAGGGAGATGCGGGAACGGGAATGGTGGCTACCGGAAGCGTAGCCGAGCGTACAGGCAATGTCTCCGCCGGAACCTCAATTTTTACCATGATAGTGCTTGAAAAAGAGCTATCCAGGATATATACGGAGATAGACATGGTAACAACACCTGCGGGCAGGCCTGTTGCCATGGTCCATTGTAATACCTGTACATCGGATTTGGATGCATGGGTTGCATTATTTCACGAATTGGTTGAAAAACTTGGACATGATGACAGCAAATCGACTTTATATAATCTTTTATATCAGAAAGCGCTCGACGGTGATCCGGATTGCGGCGGACTGATTAACTTTAACTACTTCTCCGGCGAGCCCATTACTAAGATAGACGGGGGCAGGCCTTTATTTGTACGTACCCCGGAGTCAAAACTGACGCTTGCCAATTTTATGAGGGCTCAGCTTTATTCCGCAATTGCAACCTTAAAAATCGGGATGGATATTCTGCTGGAGCAGGAAAATGTCCATGTAGACAAGCTGATAGGCCATGGCGGATTTTTTAAGGCGAAGGGTGTCGGACAGAAGCTTATGTCAAGTGCGCTCCGGGTTCCCGTTGCTGTAATGGAGACTGCGGGAGAGGGCGGACCCTGGGGAATGGCGCTGCTTGCAGCATATATGACTGACAAAAGCTTAAATGAAACACTGGAAAGCTTTTTGGACAACAGGGTATTTGCTGAAAATAAAAGCATTATTGCCGAACCGGATGCCGCTGATGCAAAAGGATTTGAAGTTTTTATGGAAAGGTATAAGAAATGCCTTGCAGTTGAGGATATGGCTGTAAAAGTATTTCAGTAAAGAGAGGAGCTTATTATGAAATCAAAGGATTATGAATTTTGGTTTATTGTCGGCAGCCAGCTGCTTTATGGCCGTGAGGTGCTGGACACGGTGGCTTCCCGGGCGCAGGAAATTGCAGATAAGATGAACGATTCAGGAAATCTGCCCTTTAAGATGGTATACAAGGGGACCGTCAAATCTGCCGAAGAGATAGTTACACTTTGCAAAGAAGCCAATTATGAGGACAGGTGCGCAGGTATAATAACCTGGTGCCATACGTTCAGCCCGTCCAAAATGTGGATTAACGGGTTGGCAAATTTACAGAAGCCTTACTGCCATTTTGCGACACAATACAACAGATGCATCCCTGATGAGGAAATCGATATGAATTTTATGAACCTTAATCAGGCTGCCCATGGTGACAGGGAGCATGGCTTCATAGCCGGCCGCCTTCGTATGCCCCGTAAGGTGATATTTGGATACTGGATGGATGAAGATGTTCAGAAACGAATAGGCAGCTGGATGCGTGCCGCCGCCGGCGTGGCTTTCAGCAAAGAGCTGAAGGTAATGCGTTTTGGAGATAACATGCGCGAGGTTGCCGTAACCGAAGGAGATAAAGTGGAAGCCCAGATAAAATTCGGCTGGCAGGTTAATACATGGCCGGTAGGCCGGCTGGCAGAGGCCATTGATGAAGTGACCGGGGCAGAAATTGATGAATTATATAAAGCTTATAAAGAACAATTTGATATAGCTGCAGACAATTTAGAATCTATTCGTTATCAAGCCAGGGAAGAGCTGGCAATTAAAAAAATGATGGATGAGGAAGGCTGCAAGGCATTTTGCAACACCTTCCAGGATTTATACGGAATGCAGCAATTGCCGGGACTGGCCACACAGCATCTTATGGCTCAGGGATACGGCTATGGAGCAGAAGGCGACTGGAAGACAGCAGCAATGACCGCAATTGTTAAGTTTATGGGCGAGGGTAAAACAGGCGGCACAACTTTTATGGAGGACTATACCTATCATCTGGAAGAGGGCAAGGAATATATTCTTGGAGCCCATATGCTGGAGGTTTGTCCATCAATCGCAGCAGGCAGGCCCCGTATCGAAGTGCATGATTTAAGCATAGGCGACAGGGAAGCGCCGGCACGTCTGGTTTTTGAAGGTCATGAAGGGCCCGCAATTGCTGTCAGCTTAGTAGATATGGGAGGCAGATTACGCTTAATATGCCAGGATATCCAATGTGTAAAGCCGATTATGAATATGCCTAATCTGCCGGTGGCCCGCGTTATGTGGAAACCCATGCCGGACTTAAGAACCGGTGTAGAGGCATGGATTACTGCCGGAGGGGCTCATCATACGGTACTTAGCTATGATGTTTCTGCAGAACAGATGAAAGACTGGGCTAATATGATGAATATCGAGTTTGTCCATATCACAAAGGATACAACCATTGAATCCTTAGAACGGGACCTGTTCTTGTCTGATTTGGCCTGGAGCAGGTAGTCCGGCTATACAACAGGATTTTCTTATGAAATTAAAATATAAGCACAAGATAGCATGCCAAATGCCATTCTTGTGCTTTATTTTTTCTTTCTTTTTTTGCCGCTATTACCGGTATATATATTTGCTATATCAGCGCTTCTATATGTATGTCTCGATTCCTGGAAAGATCTATGAATTCTTCGCCGACTTTTACAACAGGTCTGGATAAATCAAATTTATTAATCATGACTATCTCGCCCTCCGTTTTGTTGCTGAGCCTTACATTATTATTGATATAGGTTTGAACTATACCCTCCAGGAAGGTGAATATATATTTTGCCTCATATTTTGTGTAACCTTCCGCCTCAAACAAGCTGACCACCTCGAAGGGGCACAAAGGCCCGCGGTAAACTCTGGCGCAGGTCATAGCATCATATACATCGGCAATTGCCACCAGCTTGGCAAAGGGCTCAATCTGCTGGCTTAATAAACCATAGGGATAACCGCTCCCGTCGCATCTTTCATGGTGCATCAGGGCAACATTCTTGATGCGCCGGTCAATAAGCCGGTTTTTCAAAAGATTATATCCGCGTATTGTATGGGTCTTTATTGTGGTAAATTCCTCTTCTGTCAGGCGTGTCGGTTTCATTATAATGCTTGTGGGTATCAGAACCTTGCCCACATCATGCAGAAGCCCGCACTGTGTAATAATCTCAAGATCTTCAGGCGAAAAACGCAGCCATTTTCCTATGATATTGCAGATCAATGAAACATTAAGACTATGCATATAGGTGGTATCATCATACTGTCTTATGCAATGGAGCATGTTGAAAAGAGAAATATTGGATTTGCTTTCGTATAAGATTTTGCTTATGTCCGAAAGCAGATTTCCTGTATCGATTTCTTCATCGCTGTTTGCAATTTTATCAAAGGCTTTCTTGGTTTCTCCCAGCGCATTAACATAAGCCTTGTGAAAATGCTTAAAGGCTTCGCTTTTCTTTATCTCATTATAAAACGTACTTTCAATGAATCCGGCTTCCTGCTTGCGTGTATCCGTATCAGAATATATGGATATGTCCGTTATATTATAAAATTCCAATCTGGTAATGATTTTGTCGGTCTATACAGTATCTTTAGATATAACCAGATTATGATCCCGGGTAAGTATATCCTCTGAAACAACCATGCCGGGAACAGCTTGGGAAAGCAATACTTTAGTGGCCTTCATAGTATAACAGCCTTAACAAGGGCTGCTTCTCCTTTCACTAGATTGACCTGCATATTTCAATACATAAAAGGATGAGTAAATCCAATTAAAGTATATGCATATTATGCCTAAAAGTCAAGAAACCCTTAAACGCAGCATAGGTGTATAGATATGAAATGGGGGCTATTTGCGCGCTCTGCCTGAGACGGCATAAAGGTGGAAAACATGTACGACATTATTGAAAGTAAGATAAAAGAAAAAGCCGACACCTTAATTTAGCACAAAATTGAAAGAAATTTCCTAAGAGTTAATATACCCCTTGACTGCGGACAAGTTTCATTATATTATTAATATTACCCAGGAACAGGTAAAGCTTAATATAATAATTTCTCTTATTCAGAGTGATGGAGAGTCAAGGCTCTATGAAGTCACGGCAACCCCTGTGAAGGAAGGTGCCAACCTGAGCGAGCAATCGAACAATAAGAGGATTTGATTAAAGGATATCAAGTCCGCATATTGCGGACTTATTTTTGTAAATGCAGGCAAAATGCAAGCATATTAAGGAGGAAAAAATGCAGAAGAGATTATTTACTTCAGAATCGGTAACGGAAGGCCATCCGGATAAGATCTGCGACCAGATATCGGATGCGGTGCTGGATGCGCTGCTTGAACAGGATCCCATGAGCAGGGTGGCCTGTGAAACTGCAATTACTACAGGACTTGTTCTGGTTATGGGAGAAGTCACTACTCAGGGATATGTAGATATTCAAAAGATTGTTAGGGATACAATACGTGATATTGGATATGATAAATCGGATTATGGTTTTGATGCCAATACCTGCGGAGTTATAGTGTCCTTGAATGAGCAATC
>DCTS01000024.1:33230-37151 GCA_002329645.1 Lachnoclostridium sp. UBA1434
GAGTATATGCCGTATCCTATTTCACTTGCCCATAAGCTTGCGAAGCAGTTGACAAAGGTTCGCAAGGACGGCACCCTGCCTTACCTGCGTCCTGACGGCAAAACACAGGTTACCGTTGAATATGATGAAGAAGGCAAGCCCATACATCTTAATTCCGTGGTGCTATCAACACAGCATGACGAGGGAGCGTCAATGGACCGGCTCAGAAAGGATATCATGCAGTATGTATTTAAAGAGATTCTTCCTGAAGATATGGTTGACGATAGAACGAAATTCTACATCAATCCGACGGGAAGGTTTGTAATAGGCGGGCCCTGCGGAGACAGCGGTTTAACAGGAAGAAAGATTATCGTTGATACCTACGGAGGCTATGCAAGGCATGGCGGAGGAGCATTTTCCGGAAAGGACTGCACCAAGGTGGATCGCTCGGCATCCTATGCGGCTCGTTATGTCGCCAAGAATATTGTAGCCGCAGGCCTTGCAAAGCGTTGTGAGGTGCAGCTGTCCTATGCCATAGGCGTTGCCGAACCAACCTCCATATCGGTGGATACCTTCCAGACAGGAAAGCTTTCGGACAGTGAAATTGAGGCCATCATAAGAAAGCATTTTGACCTGCGTCCGGCAGGCATTATAAAGATGCTTGACTTAAGAAAGCCGATATTTAAGCAAACAGCATCTTACGGACATTTCGGAAGGGATGACCTTAATGTTTCCTGGGAGAGGACGGATAAGGCCGACATATTGAAGGAATATCTGAAATAAACAATAATATATAAGCTCAAGGGGCTGCTCAAATCCAATATGGATTGAACAGTCCCTTTATTAATAGCTCTTTATGTTCTTTTCCAAATGTGATAAAATGGTTTCATATCATAAATAATAATACACAGGAGGAGAGCCATTGACTTGCAAAGGTTGCGGAAATGAAATCAGCAAGAAGGACAGGGTATGCAAAATATGCGGGAAGGTAAAGCCGGGGTTAATGACAGGCTCTATATTTCTTTCTGCTTTTGCTTTTTTGGCGGCAACAATTTTTATCACCGCTTTATTTATAAGATCCGTAATATCTGAGGGAGCCATACAGACAGCCTTAAGAAAGGTGAATTTTACAGATATTATAATAGGGGACAGGCTTCCCGAAAAGGAGCCGGACACAAGCAGGGATACCAGCTCAGATTCAGGCACCGATAGGATTCGGGATACAAACTCAGATACTAGTCAGGATATAAGCCGGGATACAAGCTCAGGCAACAGCTCAGACACCGGCCGGAATACAGGCTCAGACATGAACAGGGATACCAGCCCGGATAGAAGCGCCGATTCGATCAGGGATGCAAACACAGACACAAGCCGGGATACTAAATCTGATACAAGCACAATAGAAAGAGATGCCGCTCTTGATGCAATATACAACGCCCTGACCATGCAGGGGAAGACAGAAATAACCAGGAGCGACCTGGAAAAATTATTAGAGAAAGCGGCCTTTAATGATTATTTATCTGAGAAGCTGACAGGATATGCACGATATGCAGTAACAGGCGAAGGTCTGGAGGAGATTACTGCCGATGAGATAGCCAATCTGGTTGCTGATAACAAGGATATAATCGAAGAAACGACAGGCGCAAAAATTACGGATGAGGACATCGGTAAGATTAAGAAAAAGCTTGAGGAGGATGATGTCCTGGATAGCTTTACCGCAGAAAAAATTGACAGAAGCATCGCAGAGTATAATCTTGACAAAGTACGTACAGCCCTGTCAGATACGACTCTTTTAATAATACTTGCAGTATCGGCTGCATTTCTTCTCGCAGATATTGCCCTGATAGCATTTCTTCATAAGAGAATCAGGGCGGAGCTTAATTTCATAGGCTTTCCCGTATTTTTTGCAGGGCTTTTATTCACAGCGGCAATGCTTGTTCTTAATAGTATCAGGTCTGATTTGCCTGTCGGTCAGGATTATATTAAGAGCATACTGGAGCCTGTCTTGGAAAGCTTCATCGGCAGGGGCATCTTAATTGGATCAGTAACGCTTATTGCAGGCATTATTATGGTTGGCGGATACATAATTGTCAGGAAGGTTGAAAAAAACAGGAGGCTGACTGGAACAAGTGAAGCTTAAGAGCAGACTCATAATTGCATTCTTAATTATGATTGCAATGCCGGTAATTTTGCTTTCAATAGCGGCCGGTACTATCGTGCGCTTTCAAATGTCATCGATTCATCAGTCCTATGACGTTGAAGCAAAGATACTTCAGGTAATAACCAATCCGACACAGATTCTCAACAGACTTACACGCGGGGTATATAACCAGATACAGCTATGTGCTCTGAAAACTCCCGAAAAGCTGGAGGATTACAGTTACTATGAGGAGCTTAACCGTGAGCTTGAAGGTAAATACTCGTTTCTGGCGGTGAGAAAGGATGGAAGCTTCATATATTCAGGCAATCAGAACGGACTGATAAAGATAGCTGATACCCTCCCTGAATTCGGCTCCGGCAATACAGATGTTGACGGAGGTATATATATAGGAGGGAAAAACCCCTACCTTATAAAATCTCAGGATTTTTACTTTTCAGATAGCGCTGAAGGTACCATATTTGTAATTACTGATTTGAATACACTTGTTCCGCAGATAAAAAATGCGGCAATACAGGGTGTTATCTCAATACTGCTTATAATAATATTTACTGCCTTCATACTGATAGTATGGATATACCAGAGCATACTCAAGCCGCTGAACATTTTAAGGATTGCTACCAACAAGATTAAGGAGGGCGAGCTGGGTTATTCCGTACAGTCAGATTCGAATGACGAAATCGGCCAGTTGTGTGAAGACTTTGAGGAAATGAGAATACGTCTTAAGGAGCTGATAGAGCAAAGACTCCGGCATGAGGAGGATATTAAGGAGCTTATAAGCAATATATCCCATGACCTGAAAACCCCTCTTACGGCGATAAAGGGCTATGCCGAAGGTCTTGCAGACGGTGTGGCAGGCACCAAAGCCAAGCAGGATCAATACCTAAAAACAATATGCGCCAAGGCCAATGAAATCTCTGCCCTGGTGGACGAGCTCTCATACTATACTAGGATTGACTGCGATAATGTGCCATACAGCTTTAAGGATATTAATGTGAAGGAATACTTTGACGATTGCATCGGGGACCTTGGGCTGGACCTTGAATTAAAATCAATACGAATAGAATATGAAAATGAAGTAAGCCCGGATATGTACGTCATGGCCGATGCGGAGCAGGTTAAAAGAGTAATCAATAATATAGTGTCAAATTCCATAAAATATATGGATAACGAAGCAGGGGTTCTGCGAATAAGCGTCCATGACGAAGGGGAATATATACGGACGGATATAGAGGATAATGGCAGCGGTATTCCCGAACATGACATTCCGCATATCTTTGATCGCTTTTACAGAGCCGATGCTTCACGAAATTCAAACAAGGGCGGAAGCGGCCTTGGCCTTGCAATTTCAAAGAAGGTAATAGAGGATCACGGAGGCTTTATCAGGGCTGCAAGTATCGTTGGGAAAGGCACCACTATAAGCTTTACCCTGCAAAAAAGCAGCAGGTCTTATAACCTTACGGAGGGAAGATTATGAGCAGGATTTTAATTATTGAAGACGATATTGCAATTGCGGAGCTCGAGAAGGATTACCTGGAGCTTAGCAGCTTTGACGTTGAAGTGGAGACGTCCGGCAGTGTCGGGCTGGTAAAAGCTCTTAATGAGGATTTTGATTTAATCATATTGGATCTGATGCTTCCGGGAATCGACGGCTTTGAAATATGCAAAAAGGTCCGGGAGAAAAAGAATATCCCGATTATCATGGTGTCGGCTAAAAAGGATGATATAGATAAAATACGGGGACTCGGACTGGGAGCCGATGACTATATAACCAAGACCTTCAG
>DCTS01000011.1:0-20903 GCA_002329645.1 Lachnoclostridium sp. UBA1434
TCCATGTATTCCGACATGTCAACCCTTATAATGGCATTCTCGCTTCCGAACATGGCTTCGGACAACGCTTTGGAGAGCTCGGTCTTACCAACACCTGTAGGGCCCAGGAATAAGAACGAACCTATTGGCCGGTTAGGATCCTTAAGTCCTACCCTGCCCCGGCGTATAGCCTTTGCAACTGCTCCAACGGCCTCTTCCTGGCCTACTACTCTTTGATGGAGGATTTCTTCAAGATTCTTAAGGCGTTCCGTCTCCTCCTCCGCAAGCTTCTTTACCGGTATCTTGGTCCAGCTCGATATTATCTCGGCTATCTCATTCTCACTGACCACAAGCTTTTCTTCGGTCTTCTTCTTTTCCTCCATAAGCTTTTGCTTCTCAAGCTGCTCCTGCAAGGCCTCCTGCTGCTTTTTGATTTCTCCGGCCTTTTCATAAGCCTCCTGCTTGATGGCATTCTCCTTCTCTTCCTCAAGGCGCTTTATGTCCTGTTCAAGCTGCTTTATCACAGGAGACGAGGTGTAAGCGCTCAGGCGGACCTTGGATGCAGCCTCATCCATAAGATCAATTGCCTTGTCAGGCAGGTACCTGTCATTTATATACCTGCTTGACAGCTTCACTGCCGAGATTAAAGCCTGATCCGTTATGCGGACCTGATGATGGGCTTCGTACTTATCCCTGAGACCGAAAAGAATCTGTATTGCTTCCTCTTCAGAAGGCTCCTCAACTACAACGGGCTGGAACCTTCTCTCCAGAGCGGCATCCTTCTCGATGTACTTGCGGTATTCCTCCCTTGTGGTTGCACCGATAATCTGAAGCTCTCCCCTGGCAAGGGACGGTTTGAGGATATTTGATGCATCTATAGCTCCTTCTGCCCCGCCTGCTCCAATTATTGTATGGATTTCATCTATGAACAGGAAGACATTGCCGTCGGTTATAACCTCGCTGATTACCTTCTTAATTCTTTCCTCGAATTCGCCCCGGTATTTCGAGCCTGCCACCAGACCTGACAAATCAAGGGTAACCACCCGCTTATCCTTTATTGTATCAGGAATGTTGCCCTCCACTATCTTAAGTGCAAGGCCTTCCGCTATTGCAGTCTTACCGACGCCGGGTTCACCCACCAGGCATGGATTATTCTTAGTCCTCCTGCTGAGTATCTGGACAACCCTCTGAATTTCATTCTCCCTGCCTATGACAGGATCCAGCTTGCCCTCCCGTGCAAATTCCGTAAGATCCCGGCTGTACTGATCCAGGGTGGGAGTTGAAGACTTGGCTTTAACCTTGCCCTTGCCTGTAGAATACTCGTTTTTGGCTGCGCTTACATCCACACCCGATGCGGCAAGGATATCTATGAACACCTTCTGTACGTTGACACCAAGGGTATTCAAAAGCCGGACAGCAATACAATCCGTCTCCTTGATTAATGCAAGCAATATATGCTCGGTCCCCACAAGAGGCGCCTTAAGCTTAGCTGCTTCCTTATAGCTTTGGTCAAGAATTCGCTTTGACCTGGGCGTGAAGCTGCCTGCATCTATCATTTCAACGCCGCTGTTCGGCGATATAAGCTGGTTTACAAGCTCCAACAGCTTTTCCACGCTGACGCCGTTCTCCTCCAGAACCTTGGAAGCAACACCGTCAACCTCCATTAAACCTATAAGTAAATGCTCCGTACCGATATAATTATGGGAAAGCCGGTACGCGACCTCCTTGGCAAGGTTTATTGCATTTCTGGCATTTTCAGTAAATTTATCGTTCATCTATATATCTCCGTTCTTATTATGATTATTTAATTGTAGGTAATTCTCTTCTAATATATTCAGCCCTTGACTGATCTCTTGACAGGCTTCCGACATTCTTGCCCAGATTCCATTGCAGGCTCCCGGGCTGAACCCCCATCATAAGCTTATGAATGTTGAATTCTCTGTCGAAGCTTATGATATCGCAATCCGCGCCGAATTTAAGCTGGGATAATAGAGTCATGGCATTCTCCGAGGTTATCTGCCGTGCGTATTTCAGTATTCCGTATGCCCTGTAAACCTGGTCCTCTATCTCATCCGAGTTAACGGAAAGCATGTATTCCCGTCTCTTTCGTTCCTGCTTGACCACCTGGGCAACTATATTTTTCAGATTTTCAATTATCTCCGTCTCTGAAATACCCAGGGTTTTCTGGTTGGATATCTGATATATGCTTCCAAGGCTCTTGGTTCCCTCTCCGTATATACCTCTTATAGTTACACCGTACTTGCCTACTTCCTCGATAAGCTTCTGTATCAGCCTTGCCGAGCTTAACGCAGGCAGGAACACCATGCAGGATGCACGCATTCCGGTACCCATATTGGTCGGGCAGGATGTAAGATATCCGTACTGCTCGTCGAAGGCAAATCTCAGCTTCTCATATGCGATATCATCTATCCTGTCGGCCTCCTCATAAGCCTTCTCCAGATTCATTCCGCCGACTATTGCCTGTATCCTCAGATGGTCCTCTTCATTTATCATAATACTGACGGTCTCATCATCCGAAAGGATAAGGCCGGTTTCCTGCTTCTTTTCCGCCAAAAGGGGACTGACTATATGCCTCTCAACCATTGCCGTCTTATCTATCTCAGACAAGGTACTTACATTGCAGGCATAATATTTTCTATTATCCCTTTCCGACAGGAGGGGTACGATGCTCTTCACTTCTTCAACCATTTCCCTGGCCTGTTTATCGTCAAGCTTTGCAGCAAAGGGCTTATCTTCCAGATTTCTTGCCAGTCTGATGCGACTGGAAATGACAACATCACTATCCGGAACAATCTGCTCATACCACTTAAGCATTGTTTGTTTCCTCCTTTTTCATCTGGCGGATGATATCCCTCAGTCTTGCAGCTTCCTCGAATTCCTCCTTTTCAATTGCTTCCTGAAGCTTTAAGCCAAGTCTTTCCGTCTCAGTCATATCCTTAAGAATCCTGTCCGTAGTTGATATATAACCCTTCGGCCTTTTCCCGGTATGATTTACGGCGCCCTGTATACCCTTCAATGTCTTGGACAATTCATTATGAAAGCTTCTGTAGCATTGGGCACAGCCAAATTTGCCGTTCTGCATGAATTCCCTGAATGACGTACCGCACTGACTACAGACTACTGCCGGCTTTCTGCCTGTTTCCACGGTATTACCGGTATTGTAAGCCTCCAACAGGGTAGATAACAGGTGGTTAAGGGATAATTCACTGTTTATAAGTGTATTGCCCAACTGGAATGACGTGTAGTCTGTTGCACACTCCTCGCAAAGATGCTGCTCTTTCTTCATGCCGTTAATAATCTCAGTATAAAGTACCGTAGCTTCCTTCTTCAGGCATTTATCGCACAACATGGGTCCTCCCCCTTTCAAATTCATTAAACACCTGGTCTACAACCTCATGCGCTTCCCGGCAGGTAATATTCCTGCAGAAGGCCTCGGCAAGTATGAATCTTAATTCGTCCTTCATATCCTGCAATGCCTTAAGCTTATTGTAATCTATTGCTATAACAGCCCCTTTTCTGCGATCAAGCTTCACGTAGCCCTCTTGCTTTAAAATAGAATATGCTTTATTGACAGTATGCATGTTGATACCAACATAATCAGCAAGCTCCCTGACCGACGGAAGCGTATCTCCCTCCTGAAGCCTTGCTGTTGCTATACAGTAGATAATCTGGTTTCTAAGCTGAATATAGATTGCCTCATCACTGTTGAAATCAATATTTACATACATTTCAAACACCTCGTAATCATCTTATCGTTATATCTGTTATATATATAATATAACAGATGCATGGTTTTGTCAATCCCTTATGCTTTAGCAACCCTTCTCATCCATATATTAAGCGGTTGAATTGCTACCTGCGCCGTCTTTTTCTTGCTTCAGCCTTAAGCCTCATGAAAAGATGTATGCACACGCCTGCAAGTAATGCGCACAGCACGCTTAAGACCACAATCAGTACAATCGCTTTATTAAGACCTGATTTATACTTTTTGGCATCAGATAACGCTTCCTCGTAAGGGTACTCAGGCGACCATACTCCCTCATGATCATCATCCGGCATATATCGCTGAAGTGTCTTCTCCGTCCTGTCATATCTGTAGAGGCCGGCAATTCCCTTATCATTTTCAGCATATATAAGCAGGAATTCACTGTCCAGCCTATCCTCCGGCGCATATACGGTTATGGATATATCCGATATTATTATTCGTGTCTTTATATATCCGGAGGGTATTATGTTGTCACCGTCAGGTTCAACCAGCTTATATCTTCCGTTAAAAGCAATTATTGTATCATTTCCATCCTTATAAGCCTCTACGGTGCTTTGTTCTTTATCCGGTCCATTATCAGTCTGCTTCGGATCATCTTCAACCGGCGGCGCTTTTTCTCGAATCACATCTATAGTATATTCTATGACAGTTCCCGATTCTGCAATCACGGAAATGATAATTTTATTTTCCCCTTCCTTAAGCATATCATTACCTGTAATTTTAACAATTGAATTAGGATCCTCGCTTAATGCCTCGACAATCAGTCTCTCGGTTTCACAACCAACGGTGGTGCTGTACGAAAAAGTGTTCCGGTCAAATGCAGGGGTAAGCTCTGAGGGTCTTATCTTGAGAGATTTAAGATAAGCATTGTCTGATGCCGTATCAAGCGCTTTCACATTAACCGTATACTCATTGCTGGATACAGGCATTTCAAGCTCGGTATCATAATCATAAACCATGACAGGACCGCTGAAGGCTATATCACAGGTGCCTGTTTTTATGGCCTTGAATGCTAGAGCATACTTCCTGCTTGTGGTCCCTTCGGATACATATTTATGAGATATGTTAAGAAAGCCGCTGCTCCCGGCTATGTTGGGCGTTCCTCCCTGATACTCGAGAATTTCGTCGTCATAGGTTAAGTTGGCTTCAAAGTCTCCGAATAAAACGTCTGAGCTTATATTGATATATATGTAAAGACTTTCTCCGATAACTACCTCCGGGCTGTCCGAGGATATTTCAATCCTTGCGCTTGCCCCATATGCCGGCTGCGCGGGAATAAGAACCGCAAAGAATATAACGGCAGCAAGCAAATATACTATTCGTCCTGATATTTTCATAAAATCCCTCCGTATTATTCATGACTTCGAAATTAGCATAAATATAATATAATTATATCCGGCCGCTATTGTCAAGCAGGCCGGATACTCATAGTTACCATCGTAAATCCGGGCCGTCCTGCAACCGGATCAGGTTTGTTACGGCTCACGTACGATATTAACAATATAATCAGCTATGTCCCCGTTCTCAGCAATAACTGATATGCGTATTTCATTATTCCCCTGCACTAAGCCTATATAGCCGCCTCCGATAACGGTTGCCTTCTTGCTGACTGCAGTTGCCTTAATTTCAACCATATCCGTGTTATTAGGGACAATCAGATAATAATTATACTCCGTCTGGCTGAAGGTAGGTGTAATGGTCAGCTCCTTGCCATCCATGCCAAGGACCTTCAGGCTCTTCATTCTGTTGTTAGGATTAAATTGTGTTACAGGCATGGGGGATGCCTGCTCGGGCATATTAAGATAAACCGGTATGGAAAATACTATCGGAGTATCTTCCATATCCTTATACGCCGCTGCAATTTTCTTGGATTCCGCAAAGGGTGCTTCCACATTGGTCATATACTGGTGGAAATATGTTGATGTTGGAGTAACATTGAACTTCTGCAGGTATACGGTATCCTGTCCCCGGTTTATATATTTCTTACCCAGATAATAGGCGCCGCCCACAATGGACCTATAGGGGTTTGTCCATGGAATAAGATACAAATCATTGTCAGTCTTCTTGGATTCTCCGTTTTTGGCAAAATTTAACCCGTTAGCTATGGCGCCTCCTCCCGGACTGTCATTAGCCCCTATATTATAGAAATTATATAATCCCTCATAGCCCGCATAGGTTCCTGATACGCTGTTGCTTAGGGTGTCGGGGCCCGTTACTACCTCCTGCTTTACACGGGAAGCAAGATGGTATGGACTTACTCCTGAATATATCGCTGCCTCAATGAAGGTGTCGGCATAGCTGTAAGTCTTTTTCTTACCGGCTTCATCCTTGAAGGAGTAAGTTGAATTATACAGGGCTGTCCCCTTAAGGATACTCTCCACGCCCTGCTTGTTCTGATATTCACTTTGGTATTTTAAAAGCTCAAACTGGAATATGCCATTCTCTGTGAGGAAATTCCTGGGATCCATATAATATTCGACCGCTGCTTGTGAAGCAGTTACCCAGTATGTTCCGTCATAAATGGTAAATTTATCCGTCTTCCAGTCATATGCTCCCTTTTCAAAGGAAAGCCATTCCACACTCTTGGAGTTAGGAATCACGTTCTTTCCGGGAATGCTTTCAGAGGGTATAACCTGATTAGCCCAGTCAAGGCCTGTATGGTAAGCAAGGAACTCCCAGTTAGGATGAAGGGCATGCAGGCTCCGTAACGGTTCCTTATAGCTTTCCGGGAAATTCTGAAGCATCAGCTTCATTTCAAAATCCCAGTCACCCGGATCAGTAAGATCCGGCACGTCCGGTGTCGGTTCCGGTGTCGGTGTGAGTGTTGGCGTCGGTGTAGGTGTCGGCGTAAGCGTTATCTCCGGAAGCTGAGGATTCGTCTGCATGGCAGGAGGCTCCTCTCCCACATAGATATATTCCGCCCGCACATGGCCGCTAAGCTCCTGCCAGTAATATGTAAATCTAATATTATACCATATACTGTTATCAACTGATATTGCAGAGGATACAGTAATCTTCTGGCCGTTTGCCAGGGTTATCGGTTCAAAACTGTTATCCAAAAGCAATGCTTCCGAAACGAATATATTGGCTACCACATTAAGATAATCGGTATTGCATACATATCCGGTTCTCCAGTCGGTTATATTGCTGTGTATCTCTATATTAGGCACATACAGCATCGCCGGTGCAGGGGTTGGCATCGGTGTCGGTGTTGGCGATGGTGTTGGTGTCGGGCTTGGCGTAGGTGTGGGTGTCGGTGTCGGCGTCGGGCTTGGTGTCGGCGTCGGTGTGGGTGTCGGGCTCGGTGTGGGTGTCGGCGTCGGTGTCGGCGTCGGCGTAGGTGTCGGCGTTGGTGTCGGCGTAGGCTCTGCACTATCGGCCTTAAGTGCGATATTATTGGCAGGCGTATACCCGCTGTATTTTTCCCCGTCAAGCTTAAAGGATATTTTAAACCATTTTTCCTCTGACACCTTAAGCTCCTCAAGTATTGTCACTGCTTTACCCTTGGACAGGTATATTATACTTCCGTCCTTATTGTTCTTTATGGATGCAGCCGAGCTGTTGGCTGATTTTCTGATCCTCAGCTTATCGACTGTTGTTTTTCCTTTTATACTTTCCTTAAGCTCCAGCTCTATGAACAGGCTGGATGCATATCCTTTCATCTCTTCAGAGCCTTTTTTAAAGCTGATTGCATACCACTTGGTTGTGTCGTTCATGGCCTCGTTTATGACGGTTACCTCTGTCCCCTGTACCAAGGAAGCAATTACTGAATAGGATGTACCTGCCCCGCTTCTTATATTGAGCGAGGATGCAGTTACTTTGGCTTTATATTTATAAGCTTCCGATATTGCCTTATTGCCCGAATCTGCGGCAGGCTTGGGCGCAGAAGTCGGTTCGGCCTTGGGGGTGGGTGCAGGTGACGGAGAAGCTGAGGGTGCAGTAGATGGTGAAGCTGAAGGTGATGTTGAAGACTCAGGAGACGATGCTTCTTCAAGCTCAATATAATCCCCTGAAACATATCCCTTAACGCTTTTGCCGTTAAAGGTCATGGAGATATAATACCAGCCGCCCTCTTCACTCAGAATGTTGACTTTTTCATCCTTAAGCAAATATACATAAGCGCCGTCCACCATTACCCTGTCTGAAGAGGTGGAAGGCCCTGTTCTGACATTCAGGGAGTTTGCTGTTACCTTTCCCGTTCCGGCAGCATAAGCATATTCTATATTTATATGTACCATATTCGGAATAATTATTGACAAGCAAATCAGGAATATAAGCAGCCTGTTGTTGCATTGTTTCTTCATCCTGTACCTGTACTCCTTTCACATCCGGCCGAAGATTTATTAGTATTATAGGTGCATATGTTTCTGCTATATAATAGTATCGAACTATGGCACTTGTGTGGCATTTGCTGCTTTTTATGTAAGTTGCTGTAACTTACGGATAAATTTTGATAGATAAGAAAATAACACTAAATAATGAAATATTATCAGTGTAATCAGATGGAATAAAAATGAGCCATCGGCAGCTTTACATGAGTTGGGCTGCTGCATAATATCAGATATAATATTAAGAAAGGGCAACCACTCCCCTCACACATCACAAGTGTATTACGGGGAGCATTGCCCTTTCCTTGATCATTATAATTTGATTTTACAACAGCCCCAACTCTATTTGCGCTCTTGCTCTTAATTATTTTATTAAGTTACTGTTTCATGCCTCGTCGATTGCCTTCCCGATGTCCGTTCTCATGTATTTGTTGTCAAAATCTATATGACTTGCCGCTTCATAGGCCTTGCGCCTTGCTTCCTTTAAATCGGAACCGATTGCGGTGACTCCCAGTACCCTTCCTCCGTCCGTTACAAAGGAATTGCCGACCTTTTTAGTGGCTGCGTGAAAGATATAATAATCTCTTTTATCAGACATGTTAGAGTCTTTGAAGGCTTCAAGGCCCCTTATTACATATCCGGTTTTATATTCCCCGGGATAACCCTCGGAAGCCAGGACAACACACACTGCGGCATTATCCTCAAATTCCAGTTTGATCTCATTCAGCCTTCCCTCTATGCATGCCTCACATACATCCACCAAATCGTTCTTCATTCTCGGCAGTACCACCTGGGTTTCGGGGTCGCCAAAGCGGGCATTGAATTCAAGTACCTTCGGACCCTCCGGCGTAAGTATAAGCCCCACAAATAACACACCGGTGAAAGGCCTGCCTTCAGCCCTCATAGCATCGATTACAGGCTGATATATCATCCTGCGGCAATAATCATCCAACTCATCCGTATAGAACGGAGTTGGAGAAAATGTACCCATGCCTCCGGTATTAAGCCCCTTATCCCCGTCATGGGAGCGCTTGTGGTCCTGGGCACTTGTCATGGGCTTTATATAGGTCCCGTCACAGAATGCAAGCACCGAGACCTCCCTGCCGGTAAGGAATTCTTCTATAACAAGACGATCTCCTGCCGAACCGAACTGTCTCTCCTGCATTATTGCTCTTACTCCGCTCACTGCCTCCTCATGGTTTTGGCATATGAGGACGCCCTTTCCAAGGGCAAGCCCGTCAGCCTTCAGCACTATCGGATATTTGCATTTATCAAGGTATGCTATTGCTGCTTCAGCAGAATCAAATGCTTCATATTCGGCAGTCGGAATTTTATATTTCTTCATAAGAGCTTTTGAGAACACCTTGGAGCTCTCTATTTCCGCAGCCCTCCTGTTGGGTCCGAATACCTTAAGTCCCCTGCTTTCAAAAACATCTACGATACCTTCGGCCAAGGCATTATCAGGTCCGACAATGGTAAGCTCTATTCCTTCGCTTAATGCAAAGTCGGCCAGGGCATTATGATCCGAAAGGGAAATACCCGCACATGCTGCGTGCTCGCCTATCCCCGCATTACCCGGAGCGCAGTAGAGCTTATCCACTCTCGGGCTTTGCATAAGCTTTTGGATTATTGCGTGTTCCCTGCCGCCTTTTCCTATCACCAAAACCTTCATATCTTCCTGCCTCCGTAATCAGATTAACCGGATTCCCCTGGCACCGCTTCTTGTCTCACCTATTATACAGGCCCTTTCGCCGGATGCCTGTATCAATCTCAGCGCCCTGTCCGCATCGGCTTTATCAACCGCTATTATCATGCCTATACCCATGTTGTAGGTATTGTACATAATCTTCTCATTTATATCCCCGTCTTTTTTCAGCATCTCAAATATCGCAGGTATTTCATAGCTTTTTGTATCAATTACAGCTTCTATGCCCTCAGGCAGCATGCGGGGAATGTTCTCATAAAAACCGCCTCCGGTTATATTGCAGCAGCCCCTGATTTCCACCTTTCCCTTCTTAAGCTCATTAAGAGCCTTCACATATATCCTTGTAGGAGTAAGCAAGGCCTCCCCAAGTGTCATGCCAAGGGCTTCATAATAGATGTCCAGAGTTTCCCTCTGCATCCGGAATACCTTCCTTACCAGGGAATAACCGTTGCTGTGAAGTCCCGATGAAGCTATTCCTATAAGTATATTTCCTTCCTTAATCTGCCCGCCTGTTATAAGCTTACCTTTGTCCACAATCCCTACCGCAAAGCCGGCAAGGTCATATTCATCCTCCGGATAAAAGCCGGGCATTTCGGCGGTTTCGCCTCCGATAAGCGCCGCATTGGCCTGTCTGCAGCCTTCAGCCACACCCTTGACAATATCGGCTATCTTCTCGGGCTCATTCTTACCACATGCAATATAATCCAGGAAAAACAAAGGCTCGGCTCCCGAGCATGCTATATCATTGACGCACATGGCCACACAATCAATGCCGACAGTATCATGCTTATCCATGAGGAAAGCCAGCTTTAGCTTGGTTCCGACACCGTCCGTGCCGGACACCAGAACAGGATGCTCCATACCCTTAAAGCTTTCCAGAGAAAATGCCCCTGAAAAACCGCCTATATCTGTCAGAACCTCTTTTCGCATGGTCCTGCCGATATGCTTCTTCATGAGCTCTACAGCCCTATAGCCTGCCTCAATATCCACTCCGGCGCTCTTATAATCCATCCTTATCCTCCCCGCAAAAAGTAATTCCAAGGCATTTATAAGTGTCCTTTATTACTCCAACATTCTAGCATATTCACAGGTGTTTGTCCTTGATTTTTATCAAATAATTACTAATGCTATTCATTAGGCAATCTAATCATATATCATAATACCTTAAAGCGTCTGATCCCGTCGGCTTGCAGGCTTCTCAAGATTAACAGGCTGAGTATGATTACCGCAGGCAGATATATTGCATAGGCTCCTGTGATGCTGCCTGCTGCCGCAAAAAGCAGAAACTGCAGCCCCACTAATGCCATCCCTGTAAATATGGTTATTATCATGGCGGCACTTTGCTTTACAACTACCGTTTCCGATGTCCAGTCCAGGTTGTAGAATCTTAAGTTTACCCACAGTCCGAACAGCGAAATAAAGATCGAACAGGCGGCAGATACCAGGAATAGTATCACTCCCTCTGCGACCCCAAGCCTTAAAGCAATGGCAAGCATTATGGAATCTGCCAGTGCAGGCGCCGTTATAGTAAGGTTAACCAGTATTTTTGAATAAAAGATGCACCTTGCATCCACCGGAAGCGACTTTAGTATCCATAGGTTCCTTCCCTCAAGCGATATGGATGAAGCGGTTGTGCAGCTCATCACTACGCAGAAGGATACTGCCGCAGGCAGAAGCTGCCCGAGGATGACTGCGCCTCCCGCACCGGCTGCGAGCTTGTTAATATCGACAAAAAATGCGGCAATAGAGCCAATTGTCAGAAGCACAATCCCAAATCCGGTATTAAGCACATACACCGTGGAGGAAAAGAATCTCTTTAATTCCTTAACATATAAAGCCTTTAAGGGTGATGCCGCCTTAAGCTCCCCTAATGCAAATCCGGCTTTGTATCTTCCTGTTGTGACATCGGTATTGACCTTTTTAAACACCCTGCCAATGACATAGCTGTACAGCAGGAAGGAAGCAACTGAGATTACCGCAAAAAAGGCAAACGATATAAAATCCCCCTTACATACAGCATCTGTGTAATAACCGGCCAGCGGATAAATTGAATTCACCCGCCTTGAAATCATGTCTCCGATATCCGCTATTTCCTCACCGGAGCCTCTGAAGGTCATTGAAAAGCCCATGTACGCAAGCAGTACGGCAAAGGCTATTATAATCCCTACCAAATTCATGCTTCGGAACCTGGAAGCGACATAAGTAATAATTGTTCCAAGGATCGATGCAAGAATGACGGGCACCATCGGTACCAGGAAAAAGGACAGAATACCCATGACATAAAACGAAAAATCCGGCCCTGCTAAAATACCATAAGCAACCGTCATGGGAACCATGAGCAGCAGGACAAAATATATGTTTATACAGTACAGCAGGATAATCCTGCTTGCTACAACACTTCCCGTGCTTACGGGCAGCGACATTACCAAATCATAATCCTTAAAGCCGAAGATGGTTCCCTTTACCTTAAATGCGGTTGAAATAATTACTGCCATACTGGCTAAAGCCATTGCAATCTGCGGCAATGCATCCAGCTTCCCGTAGCTTTTAAGAATACTGCCCATCCCATATAAGTAAAAGAAGGCTATGCCTCCCATTAAAACTGTAAAAAGTACAATACCAGCATATAAGACCCTGGCATTTTTTCTGCTGCGCCGTGCTCCTATTGCCAGCATACTGCCCAGCATGCCCAGCAATTGAATATTTACCAGTCTGAAAAGCTTCTTCATCTAAATACCTCCCTGCCGCAAACGGCTTAATTGCAAAGTACCATCAGACATTAGAGTCAATTAGTTCCAGGAATACATCCTCAAGGCTGTTGTCGCCCTTTACCTCCATGGTAGGCCCGCAGGCTACAAGCATGCCTCTTTTTAAGATGGCAATTTTATTGCATAGCTTCTCAGCCACCTCCAGCACATGGGTGGAAAAGAAGATAGCGGCTCCCTCATTGCACATTTGCTGCATAATTGTTTTTAAGGTATGCGAAGCCTTGGGATCCAGTCCTACAAAGGGTTCATCCAGCACCATCAGCTTTGGCTTGTGAATAAGAGCCGACACCAGTGCAAGCTTCTGCTTCATGCCATGGGAATATGAAGATATGGTATCCCCGAGATTGCCGGTAATGTCAAATGCATCGGAATATTCGTTTATAAGGGCATATCTTTCGGACTTCGGAACCTCATATATATCACCTATAAAATTCAGGTATTTGATGCCTGTCAGGTGCTCATATAAATCGGGATTATCCGGTATGTATGCCATAATCCGTTTGCAGGCTACAGGTTCCTTCTTTATCGACATGCCGTCAATCAGGATGTCTCCTTCCTCAAAATCCAGGATTCCCGCTATAGCCTTAATGGTCGTCGTCTTGCCCGCTCCGTTATGCCCGATAAAACCAAAGATATCACCCCTGCTAACTTCAAGGCTAAGACTGTCGACAGCCTTTGCGGCACTTTTATAACTTTTTGAAAAATTTTCAATTCTCAGCACATTAAACCCTCCAATCATTTTATAGTTATTACTGTTATCCGGCAAATGCTTCGTTCAAGTCCTCGCATCCTTTCAGGACAAATCTTGAATCAAGTATTATCGGTAAAACTGTTCCGTCCTTTTGGTGAACTGATATCTCGGCTATCTCATCATAGGGCAGGGTTATATCGGTATGACAGTTAAAGTAGGCTTTCCCGGGATCGGTTCTGCGCCGGGAGGATATTTCGTTTTCCCTGGCAATAACCTCCTTGCCGTCCGGATTATAAATCCTGACCTCCTCCATCATCTTATAGCATGTATCGCCTACGGCAAAATGCGGCCCGGTCTTTTCGGCTATCAGAATCGGAAAGCGTGCAGCAATATCATATTTTCTGCCCAGCATATATGCAGTGGTATTGGTGCCGATGGCAAATTCTCCGAGCGGCAGGGTATCATGATTGTACATCAGATTCTCCCTGATAAAATCCCTGCACCTTTCAGAATCCGAAAAATTAGAGCAGGAGTAATCCGTAATCATACCATCGGTAAAGACAAGCTTAAGATCCCTGTATTCCAGACCATGCAGGTGTATCCGGGGAACATGCAGCACACCGTTGGTACCCTTAAGCACGGGGGATGTGAATACCTCCCCCAGCGGAATATTCACGTCGGCAACACAGTTTTCAAAATTGGTTTCCTTGTTTTTATCCTTTAAGTCATGGAGCTTAACCATTATATCGGTCCGGCTGGCTCCCCTGCCTTTTATTCTTACGTATTCGCCGGAATCCAGGACATCAATTATCTTTTGCTGAATATTGCGGTACAGATCATTATCCAGGGTATTGACCTTTACCGTCTCATCAAATATGGCTTCAAAGTCCCTGCCTATCTCAGGTATTGGATAGGATATTATGGTAAAGGACTGCTCATCGATTTTATAGTACTTTTCTACAAGCATTTCTTCCCTGCTATTAAACTCAACATAAAGCTTTTGCTGGCGTTTGTCCAAATGTATGGCTTCCTTTTTATTCTCCGGAGAGAACAGTTCCTCGCCATATACCTCCATTACGGCAGGCCCTCCATAGACAGGGGCAATATCCTTATAATACTCCAATGATGACCTCCTGCATTCAATCATCCTTTCCATCAGCCTCCTGTCAAAAAAGAGGCCTATGTCAAATCTGTGGTCATAATCATACTGCCTGTTGGGGCTGGTGGAATGATAACCGATTTTTAAGTGCTGCTTTTTGTTAATCACGTTTACGGCAGCACGATAAATGGTTACATCAAGTCCAAGTCTTTTAAAGTTTTCGATTGCACAGCGCACCACCCTTTCAAATCCCAGGCGGTATCTGATATTAACAACCGACTTTTTTCCGATGTCAAGTACGTATACCTCGAAGCCGCGCCTGTAACCCTCCGTAAAGGTGTCTGCCATCGCCTGTATACTGCTCTCCGGCATATTATTAAGATATTCAGCGGTCTTTATCTCGTTATCCGTTATGTATTCTCCGAAAAGGTACAGATATTTTATGTCCGACAAATCACTGGTTGTAATGATATCCCTGGCAAAGGAATCCTTCGTATCGAGCGAGCCCCTTGCACGCATAAATACAAAGATGCTGCTGTAATCATACAGGAAATCATAAACAGCCCTCTTTACATCCTTGCTGATAAATTCGCCGCCCTGCTCATAATAATTATAGACCTCTATCAAAAGCTCAAGATAAATTGTCAGCTCATAAAGCCTTTTTTCATATGCGTATACTATTATTGACCTTAATTCCGTATAAAGGAAGGACAACAGCTTGCCATGCTTGCTCCCGAGCCTTTCACAGGCATAGGAAGGATTGGCATAGCTTAAGCTGTAATTCAAACCGGCTATATCTTCATACAATGCACTGTTAAGTGCCTTTAGCTCTTTAAGCTCCAGCTTTTCAAGCTGCCCGGACCTTACCATTTCATATATACGTGCCGCCATAAGCGAAAATGAAGCCATCCGGCAAAAGTAATCCCTGTAAGGCTCCCTTACGGTTTCCTCGTTTTCCATCAAACGAATACGCTGTATTGCAAGATTGTACCTTTCGATTATTTCTTCGTCCTCTAAAATTAAGTCGTTTATATTCATAAGCTCAGTCATCCTCCAAATCCATAAATGTATATTACAATAAAAACAATTATCATTACTCCGTTCAGAATTCCCCCGATAACCGGAAATCTGTAAAACACATCTCTTTGCTTAAAAGCCTTGCATGACAGGTAGAACCCGAATGCGGCAAGCAAAAGCAGGAAAACACCCGAAAAACCAAGTATAATTCCTCCTTTGCCTCCCATGGCCCCGGACACGGAGCTTATTGCTGCAAAGCCCAGGACTGCCAGTATTCCGGTGATTGCAGACCAGATACCTGTTGCGGAATGCTTCCTTCCCGAAAAGCGGATCATGTCCTTATCCCTTTTTATCTTAAGCTTTTTCATTGGATTAACCCCCTTTTCTTCGCTTAAAAAGCTTTAAACATATCCTGTGGTATATGCCATAAATAATATATCCAAGTATTCCTCCCAAGCTGTTCAGCAATATGTCATCCACATCAAATATGCCTACCTTTGTCACCATCTGCAGCATTTCAACAGCCAGGCTGAACAGAATACTCAGCAGCGCAACATATATAAATGAACGGTATTTCTTGCTTAACAGGGGGAGCATAAAGCCAAAGGGGATAAAAGCTGCAACATTCCCAAGTATGTTTACAGCAACGCTTTTAAACCCGATGATATCCCTGTATATCAGGAAACGCTTGATCTCCTTTAAAAGCTCAAGATTGTACCTGTAATCACTGCTGATATGATCTCTTCCGTACTCTTCACTAAAAAAAAGCAAATATACAAGTACCGCAATATATAAATAAAACAAAAGCCAGCCGGCCCTTATCCACCCTCTGCCAGATTCTTTTCTCAAATCCGTCTCTCCATAATACATATTTTTATATGCCTTACCAAATCATTGACATATGTGCTCATATCATTATATAGCATATCCAAAAATCAGTAAAGCATATAATGGCTCCGTTTCAGGCATAATTAATCATTATAATAACCCATATGAACCGAGGTGCTGTCTTTGAAGACCTTTGACGAGCTTTACCATGAACTGCTTGCCGCAACTGTTAAAAATACCGAAGAGGAATATATGGAAAACCTGGATTCCTATGATGCCCATCAGCTGGACTGCCTTCTGCATCCGAGGAAACACCCTGTCGTATGGCATACTGGAAGCTGCAGCTGCAGAGATGGAGAAGCTTTATGCGTAAAGGTTTGTCCCTTCCATGCAAGGCACCCGGATATGTCAGGTGAGATTCAAATAGATGAATCCCTGTGCTCGGGTTGTGCATACTGCATACAGGAATGCAGAGCAAATCATCTTACTGGAAGCAGGGATGTAATTGAAGTCCTGCGGTCAATCAGGTCCGGCAAAGGCCCTTCATATGCTCTGATTGCCCCCGCTTTCCTCGGCCAGTTCAGTGGCGTTACTCCCGGAAGGTTAAGAAGCGCCTTTAAGAGAATAGGCTTTGACGGCATGATTGAGGTGGCTCTATTTGCCGATATCCTGACCCTTAAGGAGGCCCTGGAGTTCGATGCCAACATAATAACCGAAAGGGATTATCAGCTCACAAGCTGCTGCTGCCCTGTCTGGATAAATATGATAAGAAAAATATACAATGAGCTCATTCCCCATGTGCCTCCGGCCGTATCTCCCATGATAGCCAGCGGCCGGGCAGTGAAATATATGCACCCTGATGCACTAACCGTCTTTATAGGCCCCTGCCTTGCAAAAAAGGCGGAGGCCAGGGAAAAGGACGTAAAGGATGCCATTGACTATGTGCTTACCTTTCAGGAGGTATCCGATATATTCGGTATAATGGATATTGATCCCCTCAGGATGGAGGAAAGCGAAAAGGACCATTCCTCCCGGGCAGGCAGGATATATGCCAGTACCGGCGGAGTGAGCGAGGCTGTCAGCATGACTCTTGATCGAATCAATCCCGACAGAAGGATTAAAATACGCACTAAGCAGGCGGATGGAATTCCGGCCTGCAGAGAACTGATTAATGACATTATATCGGGAAGGGTCCCGGCCAACTTTTATGAAGGAATGGGTTGTGTGGGAGGCTGTGTCGGGGGTCCGAGAGCTGTCCTGCCTCATGAGGAGGGCTGCTTAAATGTGGAGGAATACGGCGCAGACGCCACTTATTCCACTCCGATAGATAATCCTTATGTTATTGAACTCCTGCACAGGCTCGGACTTGATACGGTTGAAGGCTTAAGAGATAATAGCAGTATATTTACCAGAAGCCTGTAGATTATGAAAAAGACAATACCCCTGCAGTCTATGATTAGCCTGCAGGGGTATTGTCATATTTTATTCGGCAGCGATGCATATACGGCATCTGTATACCGATATTATTAATTATTTAATTGCCGGTAGGAACTCCCAGCTGGGCCGACATAGCTACGCACTGGTTGCCGCTTAGGTCTGTTATCCTGTTCTCCAGAATATCTATCCTAAGATATGAATTTGCCATAGGCGTTCCGATTACGAAGATATTCACGCTGTTTCCCGATACCGTAACAGTGTTTGCGTACTCTATCGGATAGGTTGAGTTTGACATTATCTGTGTTACCCTGACTGTCATCGTACCGGTTATTTCCTCGCTGAATCCCAGGCTTATAGTGCCGGTGCTCTTGTTATAGCTGATCTGGCCTGTGTAATAGGGCTTCTTGTTATCCTTTAATTCCACATATGTGGTATAGGTATCCATCGGAGAAAGCACTCCGCCGTAACCCATCAATCCCTTGATGGTTACCGGTCTTTCCACCGTCACATCTATGGAACCGTCTGCTACCGTAAGCACGACTGTTGCTCCGCCGTCTCTCTGATTCTTTACTACCTCGGCTGAAAGAATCTGCACTCCCGCTATTGAATAATTGCTGACATTTACGGCGGTTGCAAGATCCAGCATATTAGCGAACTCCAGATAAATCTGGCTCAGGTTGGTAGAAGACTGGGCTATCAGGTACGGAGGCGGAAGCTGTGACGCTGTTCCTCCCGCATTGCTTATCGAAACCTGGTTTGCCTGACTCTTATTCCTGAAGTTGTCTATTGCAAAGCCCTGCTCCAATGTAAATATATATTGTCCTGCGAGTGTCATATTGCCGAGCTGCAGCCTTATCTGCTTTCTATCCGTGGTATCAAGCCTGGTATATGTAATCGTTGCACTCCCTATTTCATCACCCGTGGTCAGCAGCCTGCAGGCGAACACTCCTGATGAATATGCCGTAGTGACCTCCTCGGTATATGTAAGGGTAAGTACATTCGTTACAGGGTCAAACTCCTGGCTTACCAGGAACGGCAGTGTGGTTTCAGTCGAAAAGCTTGCCTGAAGGGGCAGCATCTGATTCGCAGTTATATCCGACGGGCTTACATTGTAGCTGTCCCAGTAACCTACATACACGGTCTGAGGTCCGCTTAAGGCCTGATCCATATCATACAATGTGTAGTTGACCTTCTTCGGATCCAGACTGTCAACAACTCCGTTCATCATTAATCCGTTGTTGCCTATCTTTGCCATACCCGGATTACGGATTGACCGGTCAAAGGTTATGGTCAGCCTGTCGTACGCAGTACGTGCCGCAACTAACGGCCTTGCCTGGGGCTTATATGAAGTATCCGTATAAACAACTGTTGTCAGTGTATAGCCTGCAGGCCTGTTGCCGGACAGATCCTCAATACCTGAGATGGTGATTGTAAACATCTTGCCGTAATCCGAAGGCGTTATCTGTGAAAGGTTAATTGATACCGACTTCTTGTCAGAGCTTATTATGTAATTAAGCGTGTTGTTAAGATAGCTTATAGTTGACTGGTCTGCGGAGGTAGCATTGGCCGTTGGCAGCAGCCTGGCATTGGATACCCTAAAGTTAGTAAAGTTAATTGTTTCCGAGAATGGTATGGTATTAACCATTCCGGTATCATCCAATACTGTCGAGAGTACCTGAGGAGCAACCTCGTCAACAAACTTCATCTGCGCATAAAACGGCGTGATTGTTAAGCCGGTCGTTGTTGTTATCTTGTCAGAGAAATTAATGCCATATACACCGTCAAACATATCCTTGCAGTTAATCGTTAAGGTTTTGCCGTCGGAGGAAAGACTTGCCGTAAGCTCTCCCGGATCCTTGGCAAGCTTACCCTTAAGGTCATAACCCAATCTTAACTCAATGGAATCCAGCAGCTTCTTATTAGCTCCGATTATCGTTTCCGGCTTAACCGGACTGTCAAATACAACCTTAATTTCGTTGCTGCTTATAATCTCCGCTGATTTCACGGTAGCGGTAGGGGCCACAACCTTAATAATCACCGCATCGTTAACTATACTCTTTTTAATATCCTCATTGTTGAAGGATTTGACTGCGGTAGCCTTAAGAACCACATAACCCTCCTTAAGAGCAGTAACTATTCCGCTTTGGTCGTCGTCAATCCTTATGCATCCCGAATCTCCTCCTCCTATGGACCAATAGGTTTTATCCGAGGAGTTTGACGGTACAATGTCACGGTTAAAGTTGAACTTATCCCCGATTGTCATCTGGTGGGCTCCCTTAACCTCGGTTGCATTGTTAATCTTTATCCCTGTTGCCGGTACCCTGACAGTTACTGTGCAGGACAGCGTCTTTGTAGTATTGTTCGGAAGCGTTATCTTACACTTAATCGTTGCTGTTCCGGCGCCCGTGGTGGTAACTATTCCGTTGCTGGACACCCTGGCTACCTTTGAGTTCGATGTTGTCCATTTGTATTTGCTTCCCGTAACCTTGTCATTTACGTTCAAATCGAACTCTTCCCCTATCCCTTCGAACTCCAGGCTTGTCTTGTTCAAGGTAGGGGTTGCGGCGCTTGCTGCCGCTGAATNNATACCAACGGTACAAGCAACAATAGTGTGAGTATAAAGGCAATCATCTTACCCCGGCTAATCTTCATTTACATTCCTCCTGTTTTATGCCTTTACGCTAAGGCACTGGACTTGGCAATAATCAGCATACTACCATATATGGTATCATATCACGATTTATTTGTCAAAATATTGTTACAATGCTTAATATTTTCTTAAGCCCCAAAAAGTGCCTTAAAAACAGCTTCTTCCGTATACTGCTTCCTGTAACAAAACGTTATTTCAGGACGGCAATCCTTATTCTTCCGCCTTTAATATAATGGAATATCCGGATGCTGTATTGCACCGTAATATGCCGGCTTCTTTTCCAGGTTGGCATTAAACAGCATGGGATAAGAGCTGGCACCGGGTCTGTTGAGCCAGGACCTGTTGTCGGTGGTTCCCCAGAAGGTTACATTGGTGAGCTTGATCCCGTCATCACACCACTTCTTAAAGTACAGGAAAAGCCTTTTATACCTTATAGCCTGCTTTTGCAGCATCTCCTCGCTGTTATCCTTCATGTCCATATCCAGCTCTGTAACCTGTAATTCAAGCCCTAACTGGGCATAATCCCTAGCCGATTTATCAATTTCGTCGAAGCCCGGAGAATTTATTGAAATATGGGTCTGCATACCGATGCCGTCTATTGTATTCTGCTCCTT
>DCTS01000011.1:20931-21489 GCA_002329645.1 Lachnoclostridium sp. UBA1434
ATCATTATAGAACAGCTTGACATCGGGATCCGCATATTTTCTTGCATACTCAAATGCCTTTTCTATATAATCGTCTCCGATAGTCTGATACCACAGGCTGCTGTTGGTACGAAGTCCGTCCGGATGTCCGTCGCTTACCTGGATTGCTTCATTTACCACATCCCATGCATAAATTACTCCGGGGTAATTGGTCTGAACATACTCCAGAACCTGCCTGATATAGTTTTCCATACGCTTTAGCATCAATTCCCTTGATGCAAGGGGCGCATCCTGCGCCGTCTCATAGTTTTCCGTAAACAGCCACCTGGGAGTCTGTGAATGCCAGACAAGCGTATGCCCCCTCATTTTAATGCCGTTATCCCTGGCAAAAATAAGGCCCGGCTCCGCAGCAGCAAATGATACCGCGGGACTTTCCCTGTACTTTTCCGGATCTGAAATGGTTGTTTTATAATCCAGCAAGGCATCGGGCTTCATCTCGTTTTCCAGAGTAAGACTGTTAAAATGGGTTTTAACAAGATCGTTCAGCAGGGCATTCCTTGCCCCCATACCGTTAAGAAC
>DCTS01000011.1:21506-21717 GCA_002329645.1 Lachnoclostridium sp. UBA1434
TAATCACTGCCGTATCATAATCGATTGGAACGGGTGTTGGCGTAGGCTCCGGTGTAGGCGTCGGTTCCGGTGTGGGTGTCGGCTCCGGCGTTGGCGTGGCAACCGGTTCAGGCGTTGGCGTGATTCCTGCATCCTTATTCTTATTGTCAGAGCTGCAGCCATATAAGTTGATCATTACAAAAACCAGCATTAACAATATTGTTAATCCTCT
>DCTS01000001.1 GCA_002329645.1 Lachnoclostridium sp. UBA1434
TATATGTCCCGAAACACATGAAACAGTTATATGGGAACAGAAGGCTGCAACCTCTCCGTCCGTATGAACGGCTGTTTCATGGCTTGTCGTAATGTCAATACTGGCACAGTTGAAGGTCTCCACCCCTTTAAAATTCGTATGCTTGCCTAAGAATACCGTGGGAAGCAGCAGTAAAACCTTAAGCTTGCTGAGACCGTGGACAAGACATACACTTAAAAGGCCGTCACTCGGATCCGCATTGGGAGCCATCATCATTCCGCCGCCCTCATACCTGTGTATCATTGAGGAAATGAACATTACCCGCTTATAAGAGGTTCTTTTGACCCCATCGGTTATTACGACGGCATCCGTAAGTTTAATTCTGGCCAGCTTTCTTAAAGCTATGAAAATGTATACCAACTTACCCAGGCCATATTTGTTTAGCTTTCTTTTCAGGCCGCTGGCCTGCACGTCCGCACAAACCTCGGCATCAAAGCCTATGCCGCTGGAGCCGATAAATCTTCTTTGCTCTTTATCAGTATCATGAAAATCTATCACCCCATAATCCAGATACTTGAATTTGACGGGTTTTAAAATATGTGCCAGAGCTTCAGCAGGATCCCTGGGGATATTAAGGTTTCTTGCCAAATCATTACTGGATCCGCAGGGTATATAACCCAGAAGAATATCGTTAGTTTCAGAAAGGCCGTTAAGCACTTCATTCAGAGTGCCGTCTCCGCCCATTACCACGATGTTCTTAACACCCTTGACATCTGCACATATTTGGCTCGCAAGCTCCGATGCATGTCCTTCATTATTTGAAAAATATGGTGTATAGGATACACCTTCCCTATCCAGAATATCCTTTACTGTCCGCCAGTAACGCTGACCCTTGCCCGAGCTTGAATATGGATTAATTATGAAATGATACATGCATCTGCTCCCTTTTATTTATTATAGGATACATGAAATTGGAACACCAAGGTTTTTATCATATGGTTATTTAAATATTATAATAATACGGGAATGATGTCAATAATTTGCAGACACTTTTACGTTAATTCTACAAATTTGGCAGGCACTCATTAATCCTTGACTCATAATATATATAGAACAACATAAGCTTAGAAATAAGTTGCTCATTATTTGTGAAAGGAGAGGCTGTATTAGTGGACAGACGTATGTATCGCAGTAATATGAGAAGCCCCGGATATGACAGGGGACCTTCTCCATATAGAGGTGGCAGACCTGTTTGTGACGATGTACCGGACTATAAGCATGATGATGAATGCGACAAAAGGAATAATTGCTTTGATGACGATCGAAGCCGTGAATGCTTCCCGATAGGTATGTGTTATGTACCATGGCAAAAATTCAGAGATCTGTATGATAATGAATTTGCGGCACTGGCTAACGGAACGCTTTTTAAGGAATTGGATTATGATTGGTATGGGAGGGGCTGTTAAGAGTATGGATGGAAGTAACAGGGAAAAATTATGGGCATGCATTACAGCTACAAGCTTTGTGCTTGACGATCTCAGGCTGTTTCTTGACACCCACCCTGCAGACCAGGAAGCGCTGGATTACTGGAGGAAGGTTGAAAGAGTCAGGAATGAAGCCGTAGAGGAATATACCAAATGCTTTGGACCTATCAATATGTATGATGTAGATGTAAAAAACAGATGGACCTGGGTCGACGAACCCTGGCCATGGGAAGGCAGGTGCTAGTGTATGTGGAGCTATGAAAAGAGATTACAGTATCCCGTTAAAATATCGCAGTGCAATCCAAGACTGGCACAGGTTATAATGAGCCAGTTCGGCGGACCTGACGGCGAGCTCGCCGCATCAATGCGCTACCTTTCGCAGCGGTATTCCACAAAGAATAAGATAGTTGCTGCAGTGCTCACCGATATTGGTACCGAGGAATTGGCTCACTAAGGCTATCAGTGCTAATCGGCTTTATAACCAAAGGTTTCGGTAAACTTCGGAGTTCCCTTCCCGCTCCATGTTACGTAGTCTTTCTTGTTCTTCTGTGCATTAATCCAGGCATTCAGGGCATCGGTAATATTACTGTGGCTCTTATTCCCGATTGAGAAGCTTTTTGCAAGCTTTCCGCTGCTTTTGTTAAAGGAGGACGTTGTATTCGTTCCTTTTTGTAAAGGCGGGAACGGATCAATATCCGATGACCAATAGCAGTAATTAAAGGTCTTTGTATTCTCTCCCGGTCTTATATTTGCAAATGCTTCTCCGTTTTCCGCTTTCTTGTTTCCCTGCTTTTTGGTTATTGTGCCGCTGTTGTAGAAATTCTTGGCTTCTGTCAGACTTCCCCCCACAAGGCCCTGAGCATATACGTCGTAGTATAGTTTTTTCTTGCTGTCATTGGTATATTTTGTGTGGGCATATATCGAACCGGTATTGTAAGCATTAATTATACTGTCATTTGTATCTCCTCCTACTTTAATTCCGGCGGCAATGCCTACCCTGCCGGAATCGCACTCTATCGAACCTTCGTTACCGACATTAGTGTATTTCGTGTTTCGGGAACTTCCTGCAATTCCTCCGGCGTATACTTCCTCATCATCGGGCTTGCCCGTGTTTTCTATGTATATCTTCTTCTTGTTAATTGCCCTGTCAATACTGCTGTCAAATATCAGTCCCGTTATGCCGCCGGCTGACGCGGAGCTTCTGCCGGTAATCTTTACAGAAACAAAGACATCTCCATTATTAAGTACATTATATATCTTATCCCCATTAAGGAATTGGCCGACAATCCCCCCGACAATTGATTGCCCTTCCGCTGTTACGGTAATATTTCCGTTATTTGATATATTCATCAGGGTTGTGTTCTTTTGTCCCATACCGGCAATACCTCCGCATAATAAAAATGGGGCGCCGGTCTTATTAACAGTTATGGAAGCATTATTCTCTATGTCATGCACTTTTCCTTCGAGCCGGCCCACAACGCCTCCTATATTGATATCCTGCGCTGCATTTACTGTCAGCTTTATTGTCCCTTCAGTAGTACAATTTATAATAGTACCCCCTGATCTTCCGGCAATCAGTCCAAAGTTCAACCCACCCTTTGTGGCTATCTTTCCGTTTATTGAACTTTTGACAATAAGATTTTTTACAATTCCTTTGGTGTCTATACTGCTGAACAGTCCCGCATTGTTCCTGCCTGCTATTTTTTTAATGGTTATCCTATGTCCGTTTCCGTCAAATACTCCCAGGAAGGGCGCCATATCATGACACATAGGAATCCACTCGGTTGACCCAAGATTAATATCTTTAGTCAGCTTATAATGGCTTTCCCTGTATTTGCCATATTCTTTTGACAATTCTTCAGCAAGGTCCAGTAAATCCTTTTTACTGGCAATCAAATAGGGCTTCTTTGCCGTTCCCTGCCCTCCGCTAAAGCCCGGTTCAATCTTCTCTTGCGGTTCATTTACCTCATTATTATCGGGGCTTTCCGCTGCTTTTGCATTATCCTGCTTGTCCGGCAATTCACTTGCATGAGCAACAAGATTACTGCCGCATACCAGTATAAGCATAATAAGTCCAAGCTGTACCTGTCTGCATTTACTCCTGAATGTACTTAACATGGCATTACCATCCTTATTATTTTGTTATATATAAATATATATCGGAAACATACCAAAAACCCTGCATCATATATCAAGGCAGGATATCATAAACTACCCTAAAAACTACCCCTAAAACTACCCCTATATAATCCTATGGTTTATTTTATTTTATGAAATAATATTTATAATATAAGTATAATCACTTTAAGAGAGAATGCTATAATTCTTCATAGCATTATAGAGGCTTATCAGGTCAGCTCTATTAGAGCAGTTTGTTTTCTTTAGAAGGTTTTTAATATGGAATTTCACAGTGTTTTCCGATATAAACATCATTTGTGCGATTTCATGATTTGAGTTTCCTTTGATCAGCAGCTCTATTATCTCCTTTTCCCTGGAAGTCAGGCCATATTTTTGAACAAGCCTTAAAAGCTTATCCTCCCCCGCAGGCTTATTAGAGTCAGCCGATTGATGCGCTTTTTGAATATACACAAAAAACAGCAGCAGTAAAATCGCATATAATACTGAAAATATTATGCTTAAAAGCAATTTATTGGTTGCAATGACATTGTTGAACAAGGTAGTTGTAGCCTCAACCACACGGGACATCATAAGACCTGCACACGCAAATGCAAGAAGCTTATTATCTCCCGCAGCTATATCCATAATTGATAACGACCGGAACACGGCTGTAAACCCTAAGAAGAGATAAGTAACAGTTAATAAGACAGAGGCAAATGCAGGATCTCCTGAAAGGGGTATGGTTACAATAGGGAACAATAAAGAAGAAAAGGTGGCTAAAGCCATGTATTTTCTGCTTCTGACGGATAATAACCCCGCAAAGGTCAGACTGACAGCATAAAAGGCTCTGCTTAAAGGAAGATTTGCTTTTCCGTTATTAATTTCTGCGAACTGATATGTATTGCCTAAATACATTATGATATTTACCAATATTATCATAAGAACAATGAGCAGATAGATACTAATATTCTCCGAAAAATTCCTAATTACATACTTTGATTTGACCTTAGGTCTGTCCTGTACCGTACAGGTAATACTCTGTGAGAAATATAAAATAAATATACGTATGATGTTTATGAACATATATACAATGATAACGTATTTGCTTTTCAGGAAATTATCATTGCCGATGACAGAAATGATATAGGTTCCTATACTGCCAATTGCATATGCCGCGCCGAATGCCAAGCCAAGCATATTTTTAGGGATATGTTTGGTTAACAATGTAATATTAAAGCCTGAAGACAATCCGATCAAAAAATTATATATGATAGTAAAGGTCAGAATAATAATCACATGCTCAGAATGCAGGGAGATTGCGGTTATTATCGTTCCGATTGCAATAAATATCGCATATGAAATTCGATTGCCTGCAAGCTTTGGCACTTTCAAAAACAGGAAGATGAAAGTAAGCATACCTAATGCCTGTGCCAAGTAATTCCACGACATGGCAATCGTTGATGTGACCTTTTCTGCCGGGTAATAATTTAATAGCAGATATGCCTGAGATATATAAACAGTTCCGCATACGAGAAATTGCAGGGCAAGTATTCCGGTGTAAAGACAGTTATTCTTAAAGCAGGATGATTTCATATTTCACCGCCTATTATTTTATTTAATTATACATTAACACATAAAAAAATCAACAG
>DCTS01000014.1 GCA_002329645.1 Lachnoclostridium sp. UBA1434
TTTATCCGGCTCATCTATTTATCCAGCTCATCCTCAATAAGACTTACAGATACCATAGCAGAAACACCTTTTTCCTGCATGGTTATGCCGTATAATACATCTGCCGTAGCCATTGTGCCTCTGCGATGAGTAATAATTATAAACTGTGTTTCTTTTTTCAGCTTATTCAAATATTTCGCAAATCTCTTCACGTTCGGATCATCCAAAGCGGCCTCAATCTCATCTAACAGGCAGAACGGGGATGGCTTCAGGTTCAGTATTGCAAAGAGAAGGCAAATTGCCGTAAGAGCCTTCTCACCGCCGGACAGCTGCATAATATTCTGAAGCTTTTTGCCGGGGGGCTGTGCATTAATGCGTATACCTGCTTCCAGTATATCTTCGCTGTCGGTAAGCTCAAGGCCTGCCATGCCTCCGCCGAACAGCTCCTTAAACACTATATCGAACTGCTTGTTGATTGCATTGAATTCCTTCTCGAACTGCTTCCTCATCTCATCGTCAAGCTCATTAATAATCTGAAGCAGGGCCTCCTCGGCACGTATAAGGTCTTCACTCTGATTTTGCAAAAATGCATATCGCTCGGAATGGCTTTTGTATTCCTCTATAGCATTGACATTTACATCGCCAAGCTCCTTAATCTGAGCCTTAATCTCCTGTATAGATTTTTTTGCCTGGGTTAGGCTTACTGAGGCGTCGACATTTAGAGCCTGTGCTGTGGTATATGAAAGCTCATATTCCTCCCACATGTAGTTCATGAGCATGTCCATTTGCTCAATGAGCTTTTCCCTCTGTGTGCTCAAGCGAAGGCATTCCTTGTCAAGGTTGTTCATAAGCACGGACAGCTCGTCGCGCTTTGCAAAAAAGCTCTTATGGTTTGCGGTAATCTTCTCCCTTTCCTTAACAAGCTCCTTAATCTTAATATCCAGCTCCTTAAGAGAATTATCGTAGGAACTGATAAGCTCCTCCAGGTTGCTTACGTTCTGCTTCTTCACACGGGCTGCCTCAGAGGCTTTCTTAATGTCAAAATTAAGCGCTTCCTCCTCCTCATAAAGCCTTTCAATATCCTTTTTGACACGCCTTACATTCTCCATCAGGAATTGATTGCTTTGTTCAAGGGAGGACAGCTCCATCTTAAGGGAGGACGCTTTCTCATTCGCAATTCTTTCAAGCTCCCTTTCCTGCTCCAGAAGCTTGGTAAGTCTTTCAATCTCGGCTTCTCTTGATTTATTCTTAACTATATTATCGTTAAGGGCTTCCTTGAGCTTGTTAAGGTTTTCGTCCAGCTCCCTTGCCTGCATATCAATTTCTGCAAGCTCTCTTTCATATTCCCTGCAGGCATTTTGTGCCTGTTCCTTTCTGGACATTTCCCTTTCCAGGTTCATCCTTGAGGTATTTTGTATAATGGCTTTCTCCTGAAGCTTGTTTTTAATTTCCTCAAGCCGGTTTCTTAAGAAGCCGCGATGATCCCTTGCAGCTTCCCGTCTTTTTCCCAAATCCTTAGTGTTATTTTCAAGTGAATTTATCAGTTCTTCCAGCTCTTCAAGCTCCCTGCGCCTTCCAAGCAAATTGCTGGCATTCCTGTAAGCGCCTCCCGATATGGAACCGCCCGGAGTAAGGAGCTCCCCTTCAAGGGTCACAATCCTTAATGTATAATTGTATTTTCTGGCCAGCCTTGCGGCATTGTCAATATTGTCTGCCACTATTATCCTGCCAAGCAGGTAGCCTGCCAGATGGGCAAACTTCTTGTCATATTCGGTTAAGTCGGCGGCAATGCCGATAACGCCGTTTTCTTTAAGAGCCCTTGCATCGGGCATCCTGTCGGAAGAGGTTATATTGGTCAGAGGCAGGAAGGTCGCCCTGCCGTATTTATTTTGCTTTAAATATGCTATAAGCTCCTTGGCGGTCTCCTCATCCTCTGTGACAATGTTTTGAATACTGCTTCCAAGGGCTGTTTCTATGGCTGTTTCATACTTCTTATCGGTTCTTATTATGTCGGCAACCACACCGATTATTCCCTTTAAGCGGGATTTTTGCTCCATTACCTTCTTAATGCTGTTTCCGTAGCCTTCGTATCTTTCCGTCAGGTTAACCAGGGATTCATATCTGGATTTTTCCCGAAGGTAATGGTTCTGGGCTTCATTGTAAAGCAGCGTAACTCTGTCAATTTCAGCCTGGGTATCGATTATTGCCTGTTCCGTACTGGCACTTTCACCTGAGAGGGATTTAATTTCTTCAGATACTATATCAAGCTCGGCCTTGTATTTTTCGATTTCTGAATCAAGGCCTATTTCCTCGCTCTTATTCTTAAGTATCCTCTGATTTAACTCGGCCTTTCTGATTGCATTCTGCTCAAGCATCGTTTCATAACGCTGCATATTGCTTTTTATACCGGAATTCTCATTAAGGCATTCATATATGCTGTTGTTGCATTCCTCGATTTCCTTAGTATACCTTGATATATTGTCCTTAATGCGCTCAAGCTCCACAAGAGCGATGCTTAACTTGTCGTCCAGGTCTGATATCTTGTCGTCTATTGACTTCTTTTCCGATATGTATCCAAGCTCCTCGGCCTTCTTGGCCTCAATGTCCTTTAAGCTTGAAGCTATTCTTCCCTGATAATATTCACCGCTATGCATGAGAGAAGCAATCTGCTCATTAAGTACCTTTATTTCACCCTCCGCCTTCTCCTTGGAAAGCAGCAGGCCGTTATGGGCATTTCTTTCAGCTTCAATTTCCTCGTCGCATTTTTCAAGCTGCCGTTCTAAGTCAAGATATTCCTCCCTGGTATTTTCATACTCAGCCTTAACCCTCTCAAAATCAGATGCAGCAATATTCAGCTTATCCTCCAGCTGCTGCTTGCTCACCTTAATCTTGTCATATTCCTTTAAGAACTGAGCAACCTCAAGATTTTTCAGCTCTTCCTTAAGCTTTAGGTACTGCTTTGCCACCTCGGACTGTTCCTTTAATGGACCGAGCCGGCTCTCTATCTCCTTCATTATATCCGTTACCCGGGACAGGTTAAGCCTTTCCTCCTCAAGGTTCTTCTCGGCTGCCATCTTACGGCGCTTAAACTTAACTATACCGGCTGCTTCATCAAAAAGCTCCCTGCGGTCCTCCGGCTTTCCGCTTAATATCCTGTCAATCTGCCCCTGGCCGATAATAGAATAGCCCTCCTTGCCTATACCGGTGTCCATGAACAGCTCCTGAACATCCTTAAGACGGCAGGGGGCATTATTGATAAGGTATTCGCTCTCACCCGAACGGTATACCCTTCTTGCTACGGTCACTTCATCAAAATCAATGGGAAGCTTGTGGTCGGAATTGTCCATTGTAAGGGCAACATAAGCATAACCCAGAGGTTTTCTGGCCTGTGTGCCTGCAAATATTACATCTTCCATCTTGGAACCTCTGAGCTGCCTTGCGCTTTGTTCACCGAGAACCCAGCGGACCGCATCGGCAACGTTGCTTTTGCCGCTTCCGTTTGGCCCGACTATACCTGTAATCCCGTCGTGAAAATCCAGTATTATTTTGTTAGCAAAGGACTTAAAGCCGTGGATTTCTATTCTTTTTAGATACATGCATTTCTCCCGTAATATTATTTTTCAGTATTCTTAAGCTTTTGTATTGCTTTGGAGGCCGCCTCCTGCTCTGCAGCTTTTTTTGTTCTGCCCGTACCCAGGCCTATTTGCTTGTTGCCTACAAATACGGCCATGGTAAAGGTCTTGTTGTGATCCGGCCCGTCCTCGGATATCAGCTTGTACTTGAGCTTTTGATGGTTGTTATCGTTCTGGATGATTTCCTGTAAAATAGTCTTGCTATCGAAAAAGAGCTCCTTGCTTTTTATGCTTGAAATGATGTAGTCATATATAAACTCTTTTGCATTAGTAAAACCACCGTCCAGGAATATTGCTCCGATCATAGCCTCAAGGGTATCCGACAGGATTGATTCCCTTTCCCTGCCTCCGGAAGCATCCTCCCCCTTGCCCAGAAGAATATATGCACCCAGTTCAAGGTCCCTTGCGCAGGACGAAAGAGTCTGCTCGCATACTATGCTTGCCCTAAGCTTGGTAAGATCCCCTTCAGACAGTTTCTTATACTCCTTGAAGACATATTCGCTTGTTACCAGCTCCAGGACCGCATCTCCTAGGAACTCAAGCCTCTCATTATTATCATCCCTGGAAAGGCGCATCTCATTGGCATAGGAGCTGTGTGTCAGGGCTTTTACCAGCAGGGAGATATCTGAAAATTTATAATCAATCCTCTTAGCCAGCCCCGATATGTCCGGCTTAATGTATTTCACTTTATTTTCCTCCTTTCCGCATCCTATATATGAAAAGCCCGCTAAAATAAGGCATGCCTTATTCTTAGGGCTTTACATTGCACGCTTTGTTTTATGGAATTTCAGGTTTAGCTGTTCAAAGCATTCTTGATCTGCTCTACAGCATCTCCTACAGTGACTATGTTTTCGGCATCCTCGTTTGCTATTTCAATATCAAATTCCTCTTCGATGCCCATAATAACCTGGAATAAATCCAATGAATCAGCATTTAAATCGTCTACGAAGGTTGTGCTCATTGTAATCTCATCCGGATCAACATTCAATACCTCGCTGATTATTTTCTGAAGCTTTTCAAATTCCATATACATTCACCCTTCTTTTTATTAATATTTTGAAGCATGTTATTTAGTCTTCGTTAATGCCCAAATGGTCCATGATTTTTTCATTTATGCCCTGTTCTTTAAAGGTCAGGCACTGGAGTATGGAGTTTTTTATCTCATTAGCCTTTGAATTGCCATGTGTTTTAACTACGAGGCCTTTTAAGCCAAGCATCGGCGCACCGCCGTATTTTGAAGCATCAAAATCCTTAAGTGTTTCTTTGAGGGCAGGCTTAGCCAGCAGAGCTCCAACCTTGCTGCGGGTTGTACTCATCAGGCCTTCCTTGATTTTTCCGATCAGAGCGCTTCCAAGTCCCTCATACAGCTTCAAAATCACATTTCCTACAAATGCCTCACATACAATGACATCAGCTCCTCCGTATGGGATTTCTCTGGCTTCGATACTACCTATGAAATTAATATCAGCGCAGCTCTTCAATAAAGGAAAGGTTTCCTTGACGAGGGCATTTCCTTTTTCCTCTTCTGCGCCAATGTTTACTATGGCTACTCTGGGGTTTTTTATACCGACAACATTTTCCATGTATATCGAGCCCATTTTAGCAAATTGTACAAGGTGTGACGGCCTTGCATCCACATTGGCTCCGCAGTCAATTAACAGGGACACCCCGTTTATTGTAGGAATAACCGGAGCAAGGGGAGGCCTCTCCACCCCTCTGATTCTGCCCACAATAAGCTGACCGCCTGCAAGCACGGCTCCGGTGCTGCCTGCCGATACAAATGCATCTGCTTCACCGTTCTTTACAAGATTAAGAGCCATTACAACGGAGGAATTCTTCTTTCTCCTTACGGCAAGAACAGGCGCTTCATTGTTGGTGATAACATCATCGGCATGAAGCACTTCTATCTGCTTTCCATCATAATTATACTCACTAAGACGGCTTGTAATGACATCTTCCTTGCCAACCAGTATTACTTTGATACTGGCGCTTTCGGAAACTGCAAGCATGGCGCCCTTTATTATTTCGTCGGGGGCATAATCTCCGCCCATGACGTCCAGTGCAACCGTTACATTATCCTGCATAATTTTAACTCCTATAGCTAACCTAAAAATAAATATACTCGATTATATATAAAAAATCAACCATAACTTATATTGAATATGTTTTACCTGAATAAAGCCGGAAGAAACCTGCTATAAGCGGGGATCAGGAGGATTTTATACCGGCATAAAACGGGAAAGTCTCATATAATCCGGATGGATATTATGGGACTTTCCTCTTATTATATCTTTTTATAAAAGAATGATCTGTAATTAGCAAATCCGTATTTACTTGCATGTAGTATCTGTTCGGTGCTGCCAATGAATAAAATCCCGTCTGTTTTAAGTGTCGTCTGCAATTTAGCGTAGATTGAATCCTTAGCATCTTCGGTAAAATAAATAAGTACATTGCGGCATACAACCAGGTCGAAATTCGTAGGGTACTGATCCTTCAAAAGGTCGTGCTGCTTATATTCTACACAGCTTTTTATTTGATCGGATATTTGATAGGTGTTGTCATTAATCTTCACAAAATACTTTTCAATAAAATCCCTGGGTAATGCCTTCAGGCTTTTTGCATGATATAGTCCAATCCTGGCCTTCTCCATGACAAAGGTGTCTATATCTGTTGCAAGGATTTTAACCTGATTAAGCGGCACAAATTTACTTAACAGCATTGCAAGAGAATAAGGCTCTTCTCCCGTGGAACAGGCGGCGCTCCATACCTTCAGGCTTTTACCGAAACGCTCGGTAAGATAAGGCAGTATATCATTTTCAAGTACGGCCCATTGCTCGGGATTGCGGTAAAACTCCGAAACATTGATTGTTATATAGCCTATAAACTCATTGTAAGCCGCCTTGTCGGTTCTAAGGTTATTTACAAAGTCCGCATATGATGTAAAGCCGTTTTTTAAAATCAGCGCATCAATGCGTCTTTTCATCTGCCTTTCCTTATATGAGTTAAGATCAATCTTTGTCAGTTGAAAAATTGAACGTTTGAAATCCTCATAGCCTTCAAACACTTTAAAACTCCTTATCATGCGTATTTTAAAAACCAAATGTATGATTTTGCATGTTTTCATGTCTTATACTGGCAAAGCCAAATGCATGTGTTTCACATTTGGTAAAGCCAAATGCATTTGTTTCACATTTGGCAAAGCCAAATGCATGAGTTTTGCATTTGGCTTTATACATAATGCTTTAAGCATCATACAACTATTCAGTAGCCTTGTCATCAGCCGCTTCGGCTTGTGTATCCGGAGCTTCGGCTGCTTCAGAAGCCTCTGTCTGCTCAGCAGCAGCCTCATTAGCTTCAGCTTCTTCAGAAACCGGCGCTTCCTCAGAAGCTTTTTCCTTAACCTCTGCCGGTTCATCAGCCTTCTCCCGGGTTTCGGCTGCTTCTGCTTCTTTATCATCAGCAGCTTCTTTATCCTGAACCTCAAGCGCCTTTATACTTAAACTGATTTTTTTATCCTCTTTATTGAATTCAACAACCTTGGCTGTGATAACCTGGTTAATCTTAAGGGCATCCGATGGCTTTTCAACATGCTCCTTTGATATTTGGGATACGTGCAAAAGCGCGTCAATGCCGGGCTCAAGCTCTATGAAAGCGCCGAAGTCGGTCATTCTGGCAACCACGCCGTTTACAATATTGCCTACAGCGTATTTGCTCTCAGCATTAATCCAGGGATTCTGATCCTCGAACTTAAGGCTTAAGGCAATCTTCTCACCCTGAATATCCTTAATAAAGGCTTTTACAGTATCTCCGACCTTGTATATCTTCTTCGGATTCTCAACTCTTCCCCATGACATTTCTGAAATATGGAGAAGGCCGTCAGCGCCTCCAAGGTCAATGAATACTCCGAAGTCCGTTATATTCTTTACGGTACCTTCTACCGTCATGCCAATGCTTATTCTCTCGAAAAGCTCCTTTTTCAAAGCATCCTTCCTTGATACTATAAGCTGCTTCCTGTCGCCGATTATTCTTCTCTTTCTGGGATTGAATTCTGTAATGACGAATTCTATGGTTTCTCCTGCATACTTTGTGAGATCCCTTTCATAGCTGTCGGATATCAGGCTTGCAGGTATGAAAACCCTTGCCTCGTCAACTATAACGCTTAATCCTCCGTTTAAAACAGCGGCGACCTTAGCCTTAAGCACCTCATGGTTGTTGAAGGCTTCCTCAAGCCTCTTATTGCCCCTCTCAGCGGCAAGCCGTTTATAGGTCAGGGCAACCTGGCCTTCGCCATCGTTTACCTTAAGTACCTTGGCTTCCATCTTGTCGCCTACCTTTACGGCGGTAGTCAGATCAAGATTAGGTGTGTTGGTGTATTCACTTCTAGTGATTATACCTTCCGACTTGTAACCTATATTCAAGACGATTTCGTCTTCTTTTACAGCCAGGACAATACCTTCAACAACATCACCGTTGTTTATCTCTACTACCTTCTCCTCCTCTAATAATTGTTCAAAGCTTTTTTCTGTCATAGCGGTAAGAACCTCCTCGATTATTTTCTTTGGGGTTGAAGCCCCTGCGGTAATACCTACCTTCCAATAAGATCTGAACAAGCTTAAATCAAGATCATCAGGTTTTTGTATATAGTAAGTATTTTCACATTCATTTTTGCAGATATCATAAATCTTCATTGTGTTCGAGCTGTCTTTTCCCCCGATCACAATCATTGCATCCGATTCCCTGGCGAGCCGGTACGCTTCGTCCTGGCGCTTTCTGGTGGCATC
>DCTS01000013.1 GCA_002329645.1 Lachnoclostridium sp. UBA1434
CTTGAATGGCATTCAAGAGGCCGGCGGTTCGAGCCCGCTTATCTCCATAAAACAGCCGCATCTTTTATTTAATTGATGCGGCTGTTTTATATTGCGTCCGGCGGAAGCACATTTATAATTTATGAGAATTTGATAAAATTAATCGAGAAGAATACCAATAATAATGTTATTATTAGGAGCAATCAGATGACCTTTAGCATATTACATTCGAATGGCTTAACAGAATGAAGTAAATTATTCACTAAATTTGGAAGGCCAAGAATATTATGTGAGGTATTGATTATTCAGGAAAAAGGTGCTATACTTTTTTTGATTTTTATCTGTGATGACTTCACAGAATACGAAAGGAGCTGATTTTAATGATGGTTATCCTTGAGGTGGCTTTCTCTTAAAACAGAATATTCGGCAAAGCGGTAGTTGGTGTGTATTGACACCTTTTTATTGCTGTGCCGCTAAAAGTAACCTTTCGTATATATTGCAGACTTCTACGGGCATACGAATAGGTATGTCCGTATTTATTTAAATACTTGCATAATCTATGTGAAACCGCAGTTTGCAGCTATCGATGGTTGCTTTATGCGGTATTTTTATGCCCTTTTCTAATAACAAAAGGAGGTGTTTTTGATGAATGTTTTTTTTAACACATACAGAATATCAAATGAACTGGAGGATAAAGATATTGAACCTGATAGATTACGGATTTATTCCAACGATGCTAGATACGCTTGCTCCGCAGATCATAGCATCAGGAATTCCGGCAAGAGTAACCGCTGTCCATAAGGAGAGATATGAGCTTGTCTGCGAATACGGGCAGACCTGCGGCAGACTGAAAAGCAGCGTTTACTATGCCGATTGCAGCGAGAGCTTCCCTACAACGGGAGATTTTGTGATGATAAGCTTCAATAACAGCGGTGACAGTCAGATAATTAAAACATTGCCCCGAAAATCGCTCTTTTCAAGGCGTGACCCGACACCGGGACGCGGTGAGCAGGCCGTTGCATCAAACTTTGACTACGTGTTTATAATGCAATCACTTAATAATGATTTTAACCCGAAGCGCCTGGAGCGATATGTAACTCTAGCATGGCAATCGGGAGCAATGCCGGTGATAATTCTTACCAAGGCTGATTTGGTTCAGGATTTCACCCCACAGATGCAGGCCGCAGAAAAAGTTGCACCGGGAGTTGAGATATATGCCGTAAGCGCAGTAAAGGGTACCGGGCTTGATGGATTGACAGGCTTCTTTAAACCACGTAAGACAATTGTCTTTCTCGGCTCGTCAGGTGTCGGAAAGTCAAGCCTTGTCAACACACTGGCTGGTAAGGATATTATGGCGGTAAATGAGATACGTGAAGACAGCAAAGGCCGCCATACCACTACCCACCGTCAACTCATAATGCTTGACAGCGGTGCGATGATTATTGACACTCCCGGTATGCGCGAGCTTGGTATGTGGGAAATAAGTCAGGGGATTGGTGAAGTATTCGGTGATGTTGAGCAGTATTTAGGCAAATGTAAATATATAGACTGCAGGCATCAGACTGAACCGGGCTGTGCAATCAAAGCCGCAATTGAAAGCGGTAAGCTGCCGCTTGAGAGGTGGAGCAGCTACTTAAAACTTTTGCACGAGGCAGAATACTCTTACGATAGAGATGCTTATTTGCTTAATACCAGGAAAAGATGCAAAGAGATTACCAAGTGGGCTAAACAAAATAGAAAGTACAGAGGGATACATTAATAGATATAAGCGCCGGTTTTGTGAGCAAAACAAGGCTGCTGAATGTACACTTTACAGAGAACAGTAAATAATCAGGAGGATTAAATATGTCTTTAGGAATAGGCTGGATTGATACAAAGGATTATTCTTTCAACAGCTTTCTGCTTTTGGAGCGTTTTCAGGTTCGTATTATGCTTCAAAGCTGCGGCTGGCGTACAGATAACAATGAATGGAAACGAAGCATGGGCATTGCGCTGAACGCAAACCCGGCAGTCATGTGGTATCTTAATAAGATCTGCCCGGAATGTGCTCCGATTATATCGGAGCTTGCGGCAAATGCCCCTGCTGCTGTCGATGCAAAGCAAATAAGGGATGCTGAGGTCTATGCAATGGCGGGTGTGGAGGATTTTGTAATCTACACCACTCCGGAGGTTATGTCAGAAAAATGTGATTTCATACAAGGCTGGAACAAGGAGCGCTTGTTTGAATTGGCAGAATTTACGGGCAAGACTGTGCTTGATGTCGGAGCAGGCTCCGGGCGGCTTACCTTTGCTGCTGCCGAAAAGGCGGCATGGGTTTATGCCAGCGAGCCTGTCGGAACACTTCGTGAATATATGCGTGACAAGGCTGCCCGTGAAGGCATTAAGAATGTTCGGGTATTGGACGGCCTTATAACAGAGCTTCCCTTTCCCGATGATACCTTTGACATTGTAATGTCCGGCCATGTTATCGGCGATGATTGGGATGCAGAGCTTGCAGAAATCACCCGTGTCTGCAGGCCCGGAGGCTGGCTTCTTAACTGCCCCGGGGACTCAAAATGGGATATGTCGCCATGCAAGGAGCTGACATCCCGCGGCTGGGAAGAAATCCACTATGTGGGAAGCTACGGGAAAAACGTTTACGTGCACCGTAAGCAGGTGAACAAGTAACCGGACCGGAAGACACGAGTTTCTTTATGTTTTATTGAATGATTAGATACAAAACCGCACTTTGGAAGCCAATTCTTAAGTGCGGTTTTATGTATTAAATATTTTATTAATGACTTCATCGGCTCTCCCCAGCCTCCCAGTGAATTACCGCTCCAGGAAAATATGTTTGACTTTATCCTATAGACTCTCACCAGATACAAAATATTTGATTTTTATCTGAGAATGGCATATATTGTATATATCATGGCAAGCCATAACTGCTTTCTTCGCAGCCTCAAGGTGTTTTCTGCTTTTGGATAAACGGGGAGGATGAATAATGAAATATCCAAGATTATTACAAAAGGGCGATACAATAGGTATCTGTGCTCCATCCAGCGGTATTTCGACGGATGTGATGTCGGAACGCCTTGATAAGGCAATAATAAATATTAAGGACTTGGGTTACAGGGTTGTTGAAACAGCCTCGGTTCGCAAAAACAGTAAATGTGTCAGTGCGGACAGTACGACGCGTGCAACGGAATTTATGAGTCTGTATGAAAACCCCGACGTTGCAGCCATTATGCCTCCGTGGGGCGGCGAATTCCTGATGGATATTCTGCCTTTTCTGGATTTTGAAAGGCTTGCCTTGCTTCCTGCAAAATGGGTGTGCGGCTATTCGGATACCTCCACACTTACCTTTGCTATGACAATAACAAGTGATATTGCTACTATACACGGCTCCAACCTTATGAATATGGGATTTGCCCGCATACATGAAGCCGATTTGCGTGCCTTTGATGTCATGTCCAATCCCGTAACAGTGCAAAAGAGCTGGGATACATGGGGAAGCTTTACAGACTGGAATGATATTACCCGGGATGCCTATACGCTTGATAAGCCATCCTCCTGGAAGTCATTGCAGCAGGAAAATCAGGTATCCTTTTCCGGGCGTATAATCGGCGGGTGTATGGATACCCTGTGCAAGCTTTTTGGTACCCGTTTTGCTACTGTCGATGCATTTTTGGAAAGGTACAGGAATGACGGATTTATCTGGACCCTTGAGAGCTGCGAGATGTCATCTCCGGATATATACCGCACTCTGTGGCAAATGCGGGAAGCCGGATGGTTTAAGTATTGCACCGGAATAATTATCGGACGTCCGGCCGGATATAAGGACAAGAGGGATTTTACATTTATCGATGCCCTTGAACAGGGGCTTGGCAGCCTGAGTGTGCCGGTCATATACGATGCCGACATCGGTCATATCCCGCCCCAGATACAGATTATAAACGGCTCCCTTGCTGCTGTGGAGTATTCCGGCGGCAAGGCAACCCTACGGCAGGAAACTGTCGGCAGACAAGAAACCGAAGGCAGACAGGAATCTGTCAGCAGACAGGAAGCTGCAGGCAGACAAGAAACTGTCGGCAGACAGGAATCTGCAAGCAGACAGGAATCTGCAGGCAGACAGGAAATTGCAGGCAGACAGGAATCTGAAGCTCGAAACGAAAACCCTGTCAGGAATGATACATCTGCCCGACAGGGATATACAAATCGATATGAAAACTCATCCGGTCGGGAATCTGTTGAGCGACCAGATATTGCCGCACAGCAGGAGACTCCGGAGGAACGCCGTGCAAGAATATACCCGATTATTTTAAGTAAGTACAATCCTGAATGGCTGTATTGGTACGAGGAGGAAAGGGCAAATATTGAACGTCTGGTTGGCACGGAAAACATTGCACGTATCAGTCATATTGGCAGTACATCGGTTCCGGGACTTGCAGCAAAGCCCACAATTGACATTCTGCTCGAAATAAAGGAAGATACGGACATTGACAGGCTTATTGCAGCTCTTGCCAGGCCGGAATATATCTGCCTGGATAAATCGTCCCTTACTCTTCAGACTCCTCCTCCGCACCTGATGTTTTTAAAAGGCTATCTGCCTGACGGCTTTGCCGAAAAGGTATACCATATTCACGTGCGCTACCCCGGCGACTACGACGAGTTGTATTTTCGCAAATATTTGATTGCGCATCCCGAAGCAGCCGCCGAATACGCAGCGCTGAAATACGATCTTCATACGAACTTTAGGCATGACAGGGACGGCTACACCATAGCAAAAACGGCATTTATCCGTGAGGTAACACAAAAGGCACGAAAAGAAATTACCGTGCTATAAGTCATTAAATTAGTCTTAATTAATCCAGTATCTTTGCAATATGGTGCCGTCCTGCTGCGGCACCTCATTTTCGCNNCGAACCGATATTGTCATTATCACAGGTTACAAGTGCTTTCTTAATACCCGACCTGCGGCAAATATCAAGAGCTTGTGCAAGCATCTCGGATGCATAACCCTTGCGGCGCTCCGAGGGGCGTACTCCGTATCCGATATGCCCGCCGTATCCTAAAAGGAAGTCATTGAGCTTATGCCTGATTTGAAGTGTACCCACAATATGGTTATCTGTGACGGCAAAATACGTGGTTGACGGAACATGCCTCCCATCCTCCCTTGTCAGGTCAGCCTTGATCTTATCTATCCAATCCGGATAGTTTTCGGCATGGTCAAGGCCGCCGTCACCATTGATCTCATATTCACCGTTATCAAAATACTCCTGCCTGTAAGTAAGCGCTTCCGCCTCCATCTCAAGCGTCGGGAATACTAATTTGAGTTTCATAGCTTATGCCCCCTTTTACTTTTATGATAATAATACTGCCTGTAATTCCATTGCCCTTCCATATCTGCCTTCATGATCTGCTAGCTTGTTCAGACTAACCTGATATCCTGATCAGCCTGCTTCTCTAATCTGATATCCTGATTTATCGGCTTAATCTACCGGCCTAACCTTATATTTTGTTCTGCCTGCTTAATCTTCTTTTATGCCTCGGCCTTGCATAAGCTCCAGTCCCTGTATAAACCTGCAATAACCTGTTCTATCGGAGCTTTCTTTATCTCCACATCCTTCACTCCGCTTACTGTGGATAAATGCTTAAGCAGGTCCTTTACCTGCATTTTTGCGAGGTCAATATCATACTCAAACACTCCGTTATCGCAAGAAACAGGTTTTATACCTTTAATCTCAGGGATGAAGCCCCTCTCCATCGTAACATTTACCCTTGTAAGGTTGCCGGTAATAGCACGAAGGCTGTCAAAGCTTCCGTCAAAGGCAATCTTGCCGGATGAAATCATCAGTATACGCTCGGCCATTTCCTCCAAATCGTCCATATCATGGCTGGTAACGATAATGGTAACCCCATCCTCCTTATTGATCTTCTTAAGGAAGTCTATCATCTGCCTCTTTGCCACTACGTCAAGGCCCAGTGTGGGTTCGTCCAGCAATATTATCTCCGGTCCGTGCAGCAGCATCATGGCAAGGTCTGCTCTCATTCTCTGACCGAGGCTAAGCTCACGTGCAAAGGTCTTTAGCAGGTCCTTAATATCCAAAAGCTCTGTGACCATCTCAAGCCTTTGCTTATACATATCATTCGGTATTCCCCAGACGACCTTCTTCCACTCAAAGCTCTGTATTATCGGGTGATCCCACCACAGCTCGGTGCGGTTGCCGAATAAAACCCCAAGCTTGCTCATAAGTGCGGTACGCTGCTTTTGCGGACACAGGGACAGCACCGATATATCACCGCTATCAGGCATCAGCATGCCGCCAAGAAGCTTCATTGTCGTGCTCTTTCCGGCTCCGTTCGGTCCGGCATATGCGATAAATTCACCCTTCCTTATTGTAAATGAAACATTATCAAGTGCCGTTATAATCCTCTTCTCCGGCTTTATAAGATTTCTTAACATACCCTTTTTGGTATTATCACGCTGCCATTGCATAAATATTTTGGTCACATTATTTAAACTAACGGCGAAATCCGTAGGGTACATATCTGTTTGAACCTTTTCTGACATAAAAATTCAATCCTTTCCTGAATATATAGCTTGCTATAAGCGATAAAATCAATGCATAAATAAGCGGGTATAATCCTGTCAAATTCAGCGGCGGTCTGCCTAACAGGCACATCGAAGGAAACCAGCACATAAACCCCTCCGGTAAAATGGTAAGCAGGGGAATCTGAATGAAGTACGGCATCCCCGATAACGGGAAGGTACTCAACTGCCATGTACCTTCTATTGCCGTGCTTGAGATTTCCTCGGCAGCAACAGGTGCATAAAATGCTGCGCTTGATACCAGATAAGCACGGGCAAATATGATAACCATTGTGGTGGCTAAATAAACAATAAGCATAAATATCCACCAGGGAGTTATATTAAGCTTAAGCCTGCCTGCCGATATTATCAGCATAACACATCCTATGATGAAGTTGCTGCTCCCCGTAAATGGCATAAACCCGCAGGTAATAAACTGTACCTTCAAACTAAGCGGCTGAATGAACATATGATCAAGCTGCCCGCGGCCGATTATCCTGCTGACATGAATATTGTTGCTTGCCCCGAACATAATGAACAGGCCCGTTATTATAGTTGAATAGGACATCATGAACAATATTTCGTCAACACTCATGCCGCCTATACCGCCAAACCGCAGTGCAATAAGATATACTCCCGATACTACCGATATATTGGATATTGCATCGGCTATTATTGCTACTATGGCAAACTTAGTATCACGAAGCAGCCACATCAGATCCATTTTTGCTGAAATGGAAAACAAGCCTATAATTCTCTTGATAGTTAACTTACCCTCCATAGCTTACCATCCCCTCCTGTGATTTTTTGAAGACAATGAGTGCCACAGGCCATAATATTATATTCCATATAACCTGCAGCCGAAGAATCTCTAGCGGATCTCCGGCGCCTGTAAAAATACTCAATGATGCACCGCCAAGGCATGCAAAGGGCTGATATTTCATGACTTCACTTAAGCCAAGGGGTAATAGGCGTATCGGTATCACAGTCCCTGACAGTACGGCTGTTATTGCAGCCCGGATACGGCTGATCAACCAGCTCATATTCCTGAGCTTGATTGACAGGCAGGCGAAAAGCACATCAATGGCAAATCCAAGTGATATGCAAAGCAGCAGGCTGACAATAAACCAAGGTGACGCCGGTAAAAGGCTCACCCCTATAACAGGGGATATTAAGGCCATCGGAAGCGAGAATAATAACAGCATTGGTATCCATCCTCCGATTGTCTGTGCTATCAGCTGACCGATAACCGACAACGGACGACCGTAAAGCCTCATTAATACTCCCTCACTGAGCCACCCTGTAGCTGCTGTTTTAACTACCATCATATCGGAAAGCAGTGCTCCGACATAAGTATAGGTCAGCATTTGATCCATGGTCATCCCCACATCTACTCCCGATGACATGACCACCTTCCAAAGGAAAACCAGTGGTATCAGGGTGCATATTTTAATTATTATGTCCGGCAGAAGGTACAATACCCCGCCGTTAGTCTCCTGAAGACATGACATATGAGCTGTCTTTATATATTTAAACATGATAATACATACTCCTTAACTAATGTTTCTTTAAGCTGATTAATCCCCATATTTCCGGGCTGATTAATCCTGAATATTCATTAACCAATTATTCGCACCGGTTTTTTTGTACAAAAAAACCGGGCATCCTATTGAATACCCGGTAAGCTTCACATTATAAGGCCTTATTATCAGGCTATATGCATGTGCGGCGAGAGGCATCCAATTCGGAAAAATGAGCGCAGTTGTCCTGTTTATGACCTGCAAATGCGCAAATTACCGGTAAAAGGGCAGAATCCACCCCTGCAAATGCATTATTAAATGAAATGCCATTAATATGATCACAATGCATAATCACATTACCGCTGCTGAAATAAGCAGATATATTCATACCTCTCACCACCTTTCTATCTTTCCATAATGAGGTTATTATACAACTCTATTTAAAATATGTCAAATGCTAATTATAAAACAAAATATGACAAAATAAGCCTGCCAGCTCAAGGCTTTACAAAGCTTTTACGTAATTTTATATTTCAAATTTACCCATACACTTTTTAATTCAGGTATTTTATTTTTACGATTCCTGTGCTATAATCATTGACATGGAGTCATAGCTCAGCTGGGATGAGCATTCGCTTGACGTGCGAAAGGCCATGGGTTCGAGCCCCATTGACTCCATTCTGCTTTTAATGCAGGTATACAGCTTTTAATGCTTATTGCGGGCTTTGCCCGGATAATCTTCTATGGAGTCATAGCTCAGCCGGGATGAGCGTTCGCCTCACACGCGAAAGGTCATGGGTTCGAGCCCCATTGACTCCATTTTTTAATGCAGGCAAACGAGCTCCATTAACTCAATTCTTATGCCCTGTTATAAAGCCTGTATACTTCCCGGATGGATTTTCCTTCATTGAAGGCCATTCTTGACAGCTCTTCCCTTTCAGATACATCTTCCACGGCAGTAAGTACATCCAGTACAATTTCTTTTGGTATTACCATAACTGCATCACAATCGCCGAAAATCCAGTCACCGGGACGCACAAGCACCCTGTCTGTCAGTGTTCCGCTCATGAAGATGGGTATTTCGATATCCTTCGGTCTCCATCTTTTATCGGATTCAACAGGAGATGAATACCTGGCAAAGCAGGACCAGTTGTCGATTGCAAGTATTCCTGCTTTATCCCTTGTCCCCCCGTCAATCACAACACCTGTTGCACCTGCATTTCTGGCGCCATAGCTCATCATTTCGCCCCAGCTTCCGCATTTATCTTCCTTCTCGGCATTTATCACAATTACACAGCCGTCATAGAAGTAGTCAAACATCCAGAACTTATCATATTCGGGTTCCGGATGCATTTCCTGTTCAGTTATAGGCTCCCTGGTGCCAAGAAGAGTGACGGCCGGTCCGCAAACCTTCCAGTTGTCTTTTAACGGTGCTATCCTGTGGTCGAGGCACTGGTTGGGATAACCCATCTTATCCATAACATCATAGATATCTGCGGAATACGTACATTTTAAGAAACGCTCTCTAATACTCTTTATTTCTTCTTGTGAAAAACCGCACGTGCTTTTCCTGGCGCTGTATTCTTCCATATGAATGCTGCCGTTATTGCCATTATATTTTCCCGTCATATCATATACCTCATATTATTATTAATCTGTTGTTTATATGAAGCCCCGGCTTAACATGGCCTCATATGGCTGCCGATATTGCCTCTAGACTCTCACAGACAATATATCCGTAAGCTCGTTGTTTGACGGCATATTCGGGTCCCTGCCGTTAAGCTCCGGCAGGCAGGTGGCTATTACCTGTAGAGCCACCGCAATATTTAAAGCAGAAGCGGTAATCGGACGGCAGGCAATATTAATATAATCCGGATTATCGTATCTTACCTTCGATGCGTTTATTACAAGCAGCCTGTTTATCCTTCCCGATAAGTAGGAGTCTATCTTAACCAGATCCTCATATCCTTGTTCATCGGTCAGTATTGATATTACATTGCTGTCCCTGCCTGCAGCCCTGTGATAGCCGTGGGCAAACTCCCCTGTCTCACACAGGGTAGCGGGTATGCACATCGTCTCGGTAAGCTTCAGCATGCCTTCCTCAGCCGTACCGTAATTAATTCCATGGCCTGTTACAAATACATGCTCTATTTTACTCCAGTCCTTATGCCCATCAATCCAGCGAAGTGTTTCCTCTATTGTGGCAGGTATATCGTATATGCTTTGCCTGATTTCATCAGTGATACGGTTTATAAGCTGCTCATCAAGTATACCTTTGGCTTTTCCTATTGCAATGGCAAGCTGCCAAAGCAGTATAAGAGAGCTTGAATATCCTTTGGTCTTTGCATTGCAGTCCTCGAGGCCGCACATAAAATTAAGATAATAATCTCCCAGGATATGTACCGCGGTATTTTCCCTCTCGGTAATTGTTAATACCCTCAGCCCAAGCTCCTTGGCCTTATGTATTGCATTTATAGTTCCGCTGCTGGTTCCCGTCTGGGAAATGGCAATAACTAGGGTATTGTCCCTGCAGCAGACTCCTTTACCGGTTCTTCGCATGAATTGCAGCGGCGTCTCCGTATATACGGACACACCGGCATACTCCTCATAAAATTTTTGTGATACCTTGGCGGCGTTTAATGAACTTCCCGAAGCTGCAAATATTATGCTTCTTATTTCACCAAGCCTTAATTTTTGAGCAAGCTCGCTGACCTGGCCGCTTTCCATAAGCCGCTTAAGTGTATCGGGCTGCTCATATATATATTTCCACATAATACTCTTTTCCATTTGCATCACCTGAAATTATAATCCTGTCTCTTTACCTGCAATGTCTTACTCAAAATTTAAAAATATACTATCAATATTATTGTACAGCTGTCTTTGCAAGCTGCAGACAGCCTATAATTCCCTGATCTCCATTAAGTCCTGCGGGAACAATATAATTGTCAAGATTGTCCATTTGCTCTGTCCTTATATATCCTCCAACAAGCTCTTTAACCTTTTCGCGTATCAGCGGGAATAGCTGCTCCTGCTTCATAACACCGCCCCCAAGTATAATGATCTCGGGCGACAGAATCATGATGTAGTCCACCAATGCCTGGGCTAAATAATAGCTTTCAAGCTCCCAGACCTCTTTATTGTCTTTAAGAAGTTCTGCCCTACTGCCCCACCGAATCTCAATTGCCGGTCCTGCTGCAAGGTCCTCTAAACAGTCTCTGTGATAATGGCAGTATCCTGTAGAATTATCCATAGAATTATAATTCGTAGAATTATTATTCTTGGGTTTATTATCTTCAGGATTATAGTCCGCAGGATAATTATCCTTAGGATTATTATAATGGGTGTTATCATCCTTGGTGTTATNNTTATTATCCTTGATGTTATTATCCATAGGTTTTTTATTCTTATGATTTTTTTCTTCAGTATATGTATCCTTAGTATTTATATCATCAGGGTGTCTTTTAAGGTATATATGGCCTCCCTCGGGGTGCAGCATTCCATGCAGAAGTCCTCCGTTTACATATATGCCTGCCCCGACACCTGTTCCTACGGTAAGATAAAGCACGGGATCACAGCCTGCTCCCCTGCCTGCCGACACCTCTCCGAGACAGGCAGCATTCACGTCCGTATCAATCCCGACAGGGACGTTAAGTGCTCTAATCAGGTTTTCCCTTAAAGGGTAATGCCTCCATGCAAGCTTGGTGGAATCCAGAATGCACCCGTACTTATCCGATTTTTTATTCAGATTTACGGGTCCGAAGGCTCCGACTCCCAATGCTTTAATATCCTTATCCTTAAAGAAGCCGCAAATCCTTGTAATGGTTTCATCCGGATCTGTTGTAGGAATAACTTCCTTTTCAAGGATTTTTAGGTTCTCATCTCCGACTGCGCATACCATCTTGGTACCGCCGGCTTCCAGTGCTCCCAGAAGCATATCTATACCTCCGTTATCTTTTACGACATCTTCTTCCGGAAATCAGCTTTAGTCAACCGGTATGACATTGTCTGCTTCCATCGCTATTAAGCTTGATTTATGCCTGAGCTTCAAGCTTTAAGCTATCTGAACAACCCGTACCTTTCCACGCTTTTCCTTAAGAAGGGGTCCTGGCAGTCAAATTCCCTTTTGCAGACATAATCAAGGCCAAGCAGGTATGCTCCTGCCACCGGTTCATATTCGGCATCTATTATTTTTGCCTTTGGTGCACATTTGAGGATTTCATCTTCTACAGCCTGTTTAAGAACCGGCGCTTTGCATTTGAAAATACTGCCCGATAGAACCACGTCAACCTCGGTATCAAGAAGTCCAAATCTCTTAAGTCCTACCGCAATATATCTTCCGAATTGCCGCCCGAACCTTTCCCAGACGGAAATAGCAACCCTGTCGTTATTTACAGCAGCCTGCTCAAGCAGAATTGGCAGATACAGATACTGGTCATGCTCAATCTTGCCGGTTACCCTCATATGCAGCAATTCATGAACACTTTTTGCTTTAAAATAATCAAGAAGCATTCCGGTAAGAGATGTTTCATCCTCAAGGCCTATCGCCGAATCAAATACCGCCTTCAAACATGCGCTTCCAAGACCGTAGCCGCCCTGAAACTCGTCATCGATGTAAAAGCCGTACACGAATTCCTCCTGTCCGTCCTTTTGTATGGCACAGTTAAGGCCTGAACCGGCGCATATCACAGCCCTGTTTTCATTCGTAGAACCTGCCCTCATGGCAATTATACAGTCATTTTTAATTATGATATTCTCAAGGCCCGAAAGCTTGTTAAGCTCCTTCCATAGAAGAACAGCCTCGTAATCCCAGTCCACTCCGGTAAGCCCTGCACAAATGATGTCCACATCCTTCCATTCAAGGCCGCTTTCGTCAAATGCCTGTCCGACAGCCTGGGCTATTGCTTCCATAGCATAGGTCATACCGCTAACGGAGTGACATGCTCCATAGCTTTTTCCCATTCCTGTTATGTTACCTTTATAATCGCCTATAATGACCTGGGTCTTGCTCGAGCCCTGATCAATTCCCATTATATATCCCAATGCACATCCTCCTATAGAACATAAATGTATTTCTACTTGCTGCCGAAGAACTGCGGCAGGTACTCCCTGTTTGCTTCAAGCAGCTCGGGAAGCAGCTTCTCAACAAGCTCATACTCCCTGACAAGAGGATGGGCAAGCAAGGCAAGCTTGGCCTTTCTTACGTCTCCTTCCACCGCAGCCTCCACTGCAAGCTGCTCATAGTTTTTCACCGCACTTATAAGCCCCCAGCACATAGGCGGAACCTCTGCTATTGAAAGGGGTGTCACGCCGTGCCTGTTCACCATGCAGCCTGTCTCGATAACCGCATCATCCGGAAGAAATTTCAAGGCTCCCTTGTTCGGAACATTGACAACCATATGGGTGTCTATATTAAGATGGATTGCCTTTATAAATCCGATTGCAACCTCTGAATAACCGCCGCCGCCTCTCTTTGCAAGTGCCGCAGGTTTTTCATCCTGCTTTTCGTCCGCATAAGCTTCGAATATTTCCTTCTCAAGCAGCATTACTTCTTCGCCGCGGGTTAGCTTGTCGGATCTCACCTTGTTTACCTTTTTCGTTGTATGGTAATACCATTGCAGATACGGGCTGGGCAATACTCCAAGGAGCTTTATAAGCTCTAAATCCACATTCTTGTCCTCTTTGGCTATACCTATGAATTCATCCTCTGTAACAGGCCTTCCGTCAATGGTTAAATTGTAAATAAAGTTCATATGGTTAAGTCCCACAAAATCATACTGCACGCGATTATGCTCAATTCCGAAGGCCTGCTTTGCCCACATCTTCGGATATATTCCTCCGGCGCAAAAGCCTGCAATTTTTGCCTTTGTGTACTTGGTTACGGCTTCCGTAATCAGTCCGGTGGGATTGGTATAATTCACGATCCAGGCGTCGGGCGAAAGCTCGGCAAGGCGCTCGGCAATACTGTTCATAACCGGAATTGTTCTGAAAGCCTTCATCATGCCTCCGGCGCCCGTGGTTTCCTGACCTACAAGTCCGTATTTCAGCGGAATCTTCTCATCCAGGATTCTCTGCTTGTTGCCCCCGACTCTTATCTGGGTATCTACAAAATCGGCTCCGTAAAGCGCCCTGTCCAGCTCCATTGTGGGGACAACGGGTGCATTCAGGCCAAGCTTTGCGGCATATCGCCTGCAAAAACCGGTCATTATGTCAAGTCTTTTCTCATCTATGTCATAAAGGACAATTTCCTTTACCGGCAGCGTTTCCTTCTCCCTTGCCAGTTCCTCTATAAGCTCCGGTGTATAGGAACTGCCGGCGCCGACTATAGTAAGCTTTAATTGTCTCATAAAATCCCTCCTGTTATTTATAAAAGCACTGCATCACTGTTAAGTGCCTTGACATACAGCCTGTCCGCATCTTGCTGCACCGTAATGGTCTTAGTCTGACCCGGTTCCAGATCGAAGTAATTGTCGGATAGCTTAAGCCCGCGAATATCCCCGTCTATTTTTACAAACCTTGCAAAATTATCGGTTCGGATTGTGATACTGTCACCTGTACGTTCAGCCGCCAGCCTTGCAGGCGGGAATGGAATATCCTTTAAATTGCCGAAGAAGCGGATTTGCCTTCCCAGTCTATTACCGCGGGCCGCTGTATAAAACATCCTGTGCCGGTTGGGAATTATCACGTTGGGATAAAACCTTCCTCCGACTCTCAGCTCCTTCAGCTTAACCGCCGTATTTGCCGGAACATCTGCCTTAAGCTCTTCACTGTAAAAAAGATTGCCGAAAAAGTCCCTTACCTCCAGCTTAATAGTATCATTCAAATCCAGCTGCGTATTATTAAGAACCCATACCCCTGTCAGAGTATCGTCAATCTCCTCAAGTGATATTGCCGCAGGGGTAAAAAACCTTGCTGCATAATAGTAAGAGGCCTTTGGAATAAGGTCGTAGTCAATCATGCTCCAGCTATGCACAGGCATACAGTCATTAAGCTGCCAGACAAGAGCTCCGGCTGTATGCGGAAAGCGTCTTCTGAAATGCTCACATGCAAACTTAATGCCCTCTGCCTGTACATACATGCTGTAATCTATATATTCATCCAGGTTTTTGTATTCCCCGGCATACTGCTCAATATAATAATTCATTCGTCCAAGGCTTTGGTCCTTGTTCATGTACTTAAAGTAAAAGTTGTCAGGGTATGCATTCTCTTCTCCGATATACCTTGTTACAGTCTGTCTTGCCGGAGAGGAATGCAGGCCGAACTCGCTGGAAAACCTTGTGGTGTCCTGAGCATAATGTGTATAAGGGACGTCTGTAAACCATACATCCCAGTTATGCCTGTCGCCGCTCTCCATGGAATTGGCAGGCCCGCTCTCGCTCCAGGGGGAGGACGGAAGATAGCTTCGTGTCGTATCGAGCTCCTTCAACCACCCGGGTATCAGCTCGTTAAACAGCCGCTCACCGTACATTTTCCTGGGAAGCTTAATCTTTTCGCACAGCATCTGCCCTTCCACATTGCCGACCCACAGGGCAATACAGGAATAATTCCTGAGTCTTTTTACGGCCTTTTCCACTTCTTCCTTAATTGCAGCCACAAAGTCTTCGTCATAATCAGGATACTCTCCGCAGGCAAACATGAAATACTGCCATACAAGAATACCTTCCCTGTCGCAGGCCTCGTAAAAGACATCCTTCTCATATATCCCGCCGCCCCACAGGCTGAGCATGTTCATATTAGCCTGCTTTGCCATGCTTATAAGGCTTAAGTATCCTTCATCCTCTGCAGAACTTAGGAAATTACTTACCGGCACCCAGTTGGCGCCTCGTGCCATAAGCGGGACATCATTGAGCACAAACATAAAGCATTTGTCATTCTTTTCTTCGCTATTAAGCTTATGCTCAAGCTTAAGCTCAAGCTTTCGTATCCCATAGTTACAGGCTTTGCTGTCACAGGGTGTGCCGCCGCAAAGCATGGTTACGGTTATCCTGTACAATTCGGGAGTTCCCAAATCATGAGTCCACCAGAAATGCACGCCTTCCAAATGAATAGTTATGCTTTTATCCTCGCTCATATATGAGAGGACCTCTCCTGCGGGGGTTTCAACCTCAATCCTGTAGGCCGGCTGCAGCCCTGCCCAGGATATGCCGTCAATATCAATCTTAAGTATTGCTTTTTTCTCGGGTATTGAAATATCTGAAGAAGTTATGTGTACGGAATTAATCCTGCCCGACATACAGCTTATAAGTCTTACCGGCTTCCATATGCCGGCTGTCGCAATCCTTGATGTCCAGTCCCATCCGAATTGGTACGCCGCCTTCCTTGCATATGCCCTTTCGGTTGAGTAATTAATCCAGAAGCCTTCCGGCAGAGGCTTAGAAGACGCCCGCCTTCCCATAACGTCAAACTCAAGTATAAGACTGTTCTCTCCCGGCAAAGCTATATCCGTTATGTCAAGCTCATGCTCAATAAACATGTTTTCATAAGAGGCAGCCTCCCTGCCGTTAAGTATTACCGCAGCATAGGTATCAAGCCCTTCAAATTGAATGAAAAGACGTCCCTTAAGCATATCCTCCGAAACATTAAAGCATGTCCTGTATACCCATATCTTTTTTTCCACCCAAAGGCAGTCAAGATCATTGGCTTTATAATGCGGATGAGGGATCTTGTTATTTTCAATTAGTATGCTGTGTACATCCCTGGGCAGCGGTGAACCAATCCATTCCATTCCGTCATATGAGCCGGATAACAGGGCAGACCTGCTGTAAGTGTCCGGTTCAAAGCCGCAGATTTCCCAGGAGTTTATCTCGCAACTGTTATTAAGCATTGTTCTATCTCCTTTAAGTATCTGCTACAGCGCTGCTATACAGCTTACGCCATGCACCGCCAGGCTGTGGAGAAAGCTGAGCATATCATCTTTCTCATGGTATTCAAACAAGGCAATATTTCCGCTTTGCTGGTTTGCAGACAAAACATATCTGCCGCCTCGGGCAAAGGCTGCATATCTGGGCCAGTCACCATGGCAATTACACTCGTATTTATATGTCAGTCCGTTATTGTCTGTCCTGAATAATGCAAGAGTATTGGCGCCCCGGTTGGGCACTATAAGCAACTTTCTATCCTCCGAAAGCGCAGCCGAACCCGGGTAGTTCTTTATACCGGATGCGGTATGCCTTGTGGAGTCTAATCTTTGCTCCTGATGAAGCCTCAGGCCTTTTTCTTCAAAATACAAAAGGGCTATCGTACTGTCCAATTCATTAATGCATAGGATACGGTTGTCCGAAAGCCCGGTTATGACCTGTCTTGGCCCTGTACCGGAGGAGAATTTGAAGGAGCCTTCCGGCACCATTCGGTTTGACCTGATTTCCTCCATTGCAAATATATACACCTCATCCCTGCCTAAATCTGCTGCAAACAGCCATTCCCCGTCAGAGGATAAGGCTGTGCAATGGGCGTGGGAACTGTGAGCATCCTTTGGCTGATAGCTGCAGCTTAATGAAAGTGTACCGGTATTAAAGCAGTTGATATGCCCGCTTCCGTAGCATGAAGCAAATAAGAGTCCTGATCTGTTGTCAAAACACAGGTGGCAGGCTCCGGAACCGGGTCCGCGCATGACGGCTCCTCCGTCCCCGTCCTTATCTGTAACTAATCCGTCCTCGGAAACAAATAATCTTCTTACTATGCACCCGTCCTCAATCTCATTAAGTGCATATATATATCCGTCCCCGACTGTCAGATAGGAAGGATTCTCTCCTGCATGGGCGGCACCTGCCAGGGAAAGCCCATCCCTGTCAAGCTTTACAGCACAGATGCCGTCACCTTCTGCAGGATTTGTATATCTGCCTGCCAGTAAATTGTGAATAGTGGGCATTATATTAACCTCTCACCTGAACAATAACCTCAATTTCAACCGGTATATTGTTGTTGGGTAAATTATGGGTTCCCATCACTGTACGCGCATGATATCCGCGCTCCTCGAGAACTTCAGCTATTGTATCGGAAAATCCGTCCATGACCTTGTCCAAATCGTTAAAGCCTTCCGCACAGTTTACCAGCGCGAATGCCTTTACAAAACGCTCGACACGGTCAAGATTTCCGAGATACTCCTTTAATGCGCCAAGAATAATGATTGCACATTCTCTTGCTGCCTTATATCCCTCCTCGGGCGTAAGGTCCTTGCCTATCCTTCCCCTATAGAGCGGCTCGCCCGTAATCTGGTCCTCCGGTCCGTGTCCCGAGATAAATACAAGGTCATCCGTCTGACGCAGCATTATTATTCCGCGCTTCTTTTTATATTGAACTTCTATTTCCCTGTTATCTTCAAATATTCTGTTAATGGAATCCATGCTTGCACCTCCTGCTTTCAAAGTGTTTTGGATATTATATTTTCTTCTATGGCTTAATTTCCTCTGCAGATTGCATGTCCGTTCAGTACGCCGGTAACTTTTTCATCATAAACCGCTGTTTTCCCGTTAACTATCACGTAAGGAATACCTTTTGGTGATCTTCTGGCATCGCGGTAGGTTGCCGTATCGGTTACGGTTTGCTCGTTGAATATTACTATGTCGGCATAATTGCCGGTCTCGATGCTTCCGCGTCCGTTAAGCCTGAAGGTCCTGGCCGGGTTTTTAGCCATGCGGTTTGCAACGGTTTCAAAGGGTACTCCCTTCTCCCTTGCAAGCCTTAGGAATCTCGGGAAGGTGCCGAAAGCCCTTGGATGAGGTTTTAACCCGTGGGGTATCGAATCTGTGCATACCATATAGTAAGGCTTCTTTAGCAACTCCGTAAAATCATCGTCAAGCTGTCTTCTGATGGCCTCATCACCGGTTGGATTGGCATAATAGCCAACGTTGAGCCCTTCCTCAAGGAGTATGTCGCACATCATTTCCTCATTGGTCTGTCCTCTTAAGCGTGCCACCTCTTCAAAGCTCATTCCAAGATATTGCACGTTCTTATCAAGCTGGGTGAAGGTGCCGTCAACAGGAGGTATGGTGTTGGCTCTCATACCCTCATATATCCTTTCCCTGAGGGATTTGTCCGCAAGCCTCTCAAGAGTTGCCTCATATCCTCCCTCAACTGCCCATGGCGGAAGGAAAACTACCGCATATCCCGCACCCGAATAATAGCAATAGGTTTCGCAGGTAATCTTCATGCCCTCGTCTATAGCCTTTTCTACTGGCTCAAGCAACTCGGCTGTCCTGCCGTAATTGGCCGGGCTGGTTCTGAAATGTGAGAAATGCAGCCGGCATCCGGCTTTCCTTGCAATTTGTATTGCTTCAAGTGTCGGATCAAAGGGTTCGCCCCGGAATACGCTTCTTGTGTGAATGACAAATGGTACGTCATACTCGGCACATACCTTGCACAGCTCTATGAGCTCCTCCGTATCCGCATATGAGCAGGGATAGTAGCTGAGTCCTGTTGAGAAGGCTACTGCACCCTCCTCAAAGGCCTGGCGCATAAGCGCCTTTGCTTTGTCAAGAGCATATCCGGTCAGAGGCCTGTCAAGGAAGCCCATTGCCTCAAGCCTTATTGCCCCGTGGGGTACCTGGTATGCAACATTTGGGGCAACCTTCTTATGGAACCTCTCAAGGTACTGCTCCACCGTATTGAAATCAAGGGGTACATCCGGATAATACCCGTTAAGGCCCGCCAGATATTTTGTATACATTTTAAGATTGTCTGGTGATAACGGCACATAGGATAAGCCGTCCTGCCCCAACAGCTCGGTGGTTATTCCCTGCATAAGGCCATTGGCATGCTGCCTGTCATACAAAAGCGACATGTCCGAATGGCAGTGCGTATCTATGAAGCCGGGCATTGCGCTTAATCCGCCCGCTTCAATTTCTTCAACAGCCGCAGCATCCTTTAAGTCGCCTATAGCTTCAATTTTGTCACCCTTTATGCCTATATCCGCAATATATGGGTTCCCTTCGCTGCCGTCATATATCTTTACGTTTCTAATCAATAAATCGTACATTTTTTCGCCTCTTGTTTCTTCCGTTTATATACGGCGCGTTAATTTCTGATCTTTACAATAGCATCTACTATTACCGGTACGTTCATGGGAAGTGCAAATGCACCCATTGCGGACCTTGCGTGCTGGCCGCGGCGTCCGAATACCTCAACCATCAGGTCCGAAAATCCATTGATGACCGCAGGCTGGCTGGAGAAGTCCCCTCCGCTGTTTACAAGGCCAAGCACCTTAACAAAATAATCAACCCTGTCCAACTCTCCGATGTAATCCTTTATCGTGGCAAGCATGTTAAGCCCGCACAGCCTTGCAGCCTTATATGCCGTTTCAAGATCGATATCCGTTCCCACCTTTCCCGTATATACGGGCTTTCCTTCGGCATCAACCGGCAAATGCGCCGAAAGGAACAGTAAATCTCCCTTCAATACCGCATCCACTGTTCCCGTTCCCTTGCGGTCACGTGCGGGAAGCTCAATACCCAGCTTTTCCATTCTCTTTCCGGTTTCACTCATGTTAATTCCTCCTTCTTATCTTATATAATTAATTCATCTTAATTAATTATGTCATCCTTAAGATTACAATATTAAAATTTACTTCCGTCTTATATACTTTTGCCTTCCCCAGTCGCCGCATTATTCATCCCTTGACCGCTCCGGCTGTGAGTCCCTCTACGAAGTGCTTTTGTACAAGCATGAACAAAATCACAATCGGGATTGTAATCATGGCTGCCGCAGCCATTGTGTCGCCCCAGTCTACCTTGAAATATGAGGAGAATTCACTTAAGGATATGGGAACGGTCCTGCTGGCATCCGTCCTTGTCAGGACATTTGCCAGGGCAAATTCATTCCATGAGGACACAAAGGCGTATATACCCGTCGTTGCAATTGCCGGCTTAAGCAGCGGCATCAGTATCCTGATGAGGGTCTGCAGGGTGTTGCAGCCGTCAACGGAAGCTGATTCTTCTATCTCCTTGGGTATGCCCTGGAAATAGCCCTTTGTCATCCATGTTACCATGGGCATTGTTATGACCAGATGAGCTATGGATAATCCTATCTTTGTGTCTATCAATCCCCAGTCATTGATCATATAATAAAGGGGAATCATGAGTACTGTAAGGGGCAGCATCTGGCTCATGAGGAAATACAGAGACAGCACCTTTTTGCCTCTGAACTTGAAACGGGCAAATGCATAGCCTGCACTTCCGCCAAATATCAATGAGAATACAACAGTCATAAATCCTACTATTGTGCTGTTTAAGAATGCCTTCGGTATCCCCGAACCCGTCAGGACGTCTCGGTAGCTTTGCAGCGTCGGGTTGTCCGTGATCCACACCGGAGGCTTGGCAAATATGTCAACCTCCTGTTTTATTGATGTGCTCAGCACCCAACCAAGAGGGATCAGGATGATTATTACCATAAATGCCAGAAAGATATATATTAAGGCATCTGATATAATACTTTTCACTCTTTTATTCATCCCTTAATCCTCCTTTACCGTAAGCTTTACATAGAAGGCGGCAAAGAACATCGTCACTATAAGCTGCATTACCGCGCTTGCTGAAGCCATATTCAGATTAAGCATCTTGAACTGGTTGTATACCAATAGTGACAGAGTTGATGTATTCTGACCGCCCGTAGTCATAATCCATATCAGTGAGAATTCATTAATCGCCCAAACCAGAAGCATCAGAATACATATGAATGTAATATCCTTTGTAAGCGGCAGCGTGATGTATTTTAACTTATGCAAAAAACCGGCACCGTCCAGGTCAGCGCTTTCATAAAGCTCCTTGGATATTTGCTGGAGCCCTGCCGTCATAAGCAGCATGACATAGGGGGCGGTAGCCCATATCTGCACAATGATTATTGCCCACATAGCGAACTTTGGACTTGTAAGCCAGGGGACTTCACTTGATATAAGTCCGACTGATTGAAGCAAATGGTTGAACATACCTCCGTCCGTACGGAACAGCCATTTCCATGAGGTTGCCTTAACAACTCCCGGTATAATCCAGGATATGAAGATAAGGCTCCTCCAAAGTCCCTTTAATTTTATACTTCTTCTGTTTATTGCCAAGGCCAGTATATAGCCCAATACATAAGCGCCGGCAACGGAAAAACCGGTAAACTTGGCGGTATTTACAATTGCCTTCGAAAACTGCGGATTCTTAAACAGCTTCGTATAATTTGCTATTCCGGCAAAACCGCTTTGATTAATGGCATTATTGCTGAAGCTCATTGTAATTATATAATACAACGGATAAATAATCAGCAGAGCCGTTACAATAAAGCCCGGCAATAAGTATATCAGCGCTTTCTTTTCATCCTTGCTCAAGCTTAACCTTTTCATTGTTCCTCCCGGTATTTTTTAAAGGGAGGGGCTGTTATACAACAGCCCTCCTTTTATTGTTTTGCTCGGTTATCGCCAATTACTTTTGTTACTGTAATATTGCATTGATATCTGCCGTCATGGCTTTGCATGCTTCCTCAGGTGTCATGCTTCCTGATAATGCATATTGCATATAGTTGAAGATGATAGGCTCCATCTCAGGCCACTTTGCATAAGCGGGCTCAGGCTTTGATTTGGTGAGCTGCTCTGCGAAGGGTTTTAAATACTTAGTTGAGAACTGCTCGTATTCAAGTGCGGTCTTGCTGGCCGGGAAGGAATCTGTAAGCCTTGCCTGGTTCTCGGGCAGTGTCAGGTATTGAAGGAAAAGTGCAGCTTCCTCTTTGTTCGTTGTTTTTTCGGCCATAGCAATTGTCCAGCCGTTGGAGGTTGTGACACCCATTCCGTCCTTACCCGGAATTACTGCCGATGCAAAGTTGAGGTTGGGATATTCGCTCTCAAGTGTACCGGCGTCGAAAGGTCCTCCGATGTAGAAGGCAAGCTTCTCTGCGCCAAAGGTATCCCTTAAGATGGTGTTATCCATTTCAAGGCTGCTGGGTGAAGCATAACCGTTTTGAAGGTTTTCAACTATGTTTGTCAGTGCCTGTACAGCCTCAGGACTGTCGAGAAGGCATTCGGTCTCATCCTTGTTAAGAACATCCCCGCCAAGGCTGTAAAGCTGCTGAACCATACGTGTAACAGCATTGGGCTGGTTACCTAAAGGCCATGCATTAGCATATTCAACTATTCCTGCCTGCTTAATCTTTTCGCACATCGTAATCAGCTCATCCCAGGTCTTGGGGAACTCATTGTAGCCTACCTGGTTCAGCATATCTACATTATACCATACTCCTGAACCGTCATGTCTGAAAGGTACGCCGTAAATTTTGCCGTCAACGCTTGCAATGTCAAGTGCGGCTTCCAGCATATCGTCAAAGTTAATTCCGGCCTGTGCTCCCAATTCATCCAGAGGAGACAACAATCCCAACTTGGCAAACTGGGCAACATCTGTCGTAAGAATAGTGTATAACTGAGGTGCATTGTTTGTGGAGATGGCTGCCATAATTTTATTCTTATAAGTATCCCATTCTGTTATAACCAGGTTGACTTTAATGTTGGGATGCTCGGCCATGAATTCATCGGCCATCTCACGACTTTCCTTCTCGTCCCAGTTGGGTGTCCACCATTCAATCGTTACCTGTTCGGTAGCTGATCCTTTATCATCCTTTTTGGAATCCTCCGTGCCCTTCTGTTCATTGCTGGTTTGTCCCTTGTCAGCAGTGTCTTTGCCCGAATCGTTTTTCTTGCATGCCGCAAATGAGCCTGCGACCATTACCAGCGCTAAAATCAGCGCTACGAGCTTAAAACTTTTTTTCATAAAATACCTCCTTGCAACTTTATATTTGCCCAATTAATATTGGGATAACCGATTGGTTATTCAAGATATGAACTTATATGCCGGTAAGTCATCAGCATACATCTTGGAACATGATACGGCCCCTTAAGCACGGTGCCTTTCCGGTCGCTAAGTATAATTCCGTCCCTGTTCAGGTAACTGTACCATTCGCCGTATTCCTTGTCATGGAAAAATTCCTCTATATACTTGTGCATCCTAATGAAATAATCATAATGTCTTTCGTTTTCTGTCAGAAGTGCGCTCAAGCCCAGGGCAATAAGCGCTTCAGCCTGTACCCACCATATCTTCGCATCCCACGGTACTTTAATGTCGTAATATAATGTGTATTTGCCCCTGTCGGACGGATACCCGTCCACATCGGTCTCCTGAAGGAAGCCTCCGAATTCTTCATCATAACACCTGTCTATCAGCCAGCCTACGACTTCTGATGCTCTTTGAATCCAGTCCCTCCTGCCAAGCTCAATGCCGGCCTTCATGCAAAACCACAGGGCTTCCAGGCCGTGCCCGGGATCAATTATTCTTCCTTCATCCTTCAGATATGGGGTACCGTCTTCCCTGACATACTCAAAAACCGCCTTGTGTTCATCATTGGAAAATTCATATAAGGTCTGTTGTACGCAGTCCTCAAGTATTCCTTCGTATGTATCCCCAAAAAGCCTTCTGCTTTCCAGAGCTACAAGCAGTGTCAGGAAATTAATCGCATGCTTTTTCGTTCCTTCCTTTATCCCCTCCTTCTCAAGTACTTCACGTTTATTAATGTTACAGAACAGCCAGTCGCCAAGCACCCTTGCATAAGGAATAAGCTCCTTATTGCCTGATGCTGCTATATATTCATATAAACCCTTTACCGCAAAATGATCCGTGAAAATGGATGCGGCACCGTTAATTACCTGTCCGTCCCTCTTCATCATCTGGGCAAAGCGGCCATTCTCCAAATAAGCCTTCTGTGTTAGGTAGCTTACTCCCTCCCCGGCGATCCTTAACCACTCGGGGTTTTTCTCAAGCTCATTATATAGAAGTGAGTAATTATAAATGTTTCTTCCCAAAAACCATCCCGGCTTGAGATCCGAATAAAGCTTCCCGGTTCTGTCAAAGCAGTTGAAATATCCTCCCTGCTCACTGTCAAGAACTCTTGAGTCCCAAAAAGGCATTATGTCATCTGTAAGCGTTTTCCTATAGAATTCCCGCAAGCCTTCCAATTCATTCTTGTGGCTTTGGTAAAATCTACTATTTTTATCAGCAGATAGTTGTATATTTTTTTCATTTTCCATGTCTTTCATTATCCCGACCCTCCTTAGGGTGATTGTAAGCGTTTACATCTATAGCGAAAATATTTCTTAATTAAACATAATATTATAATCAGTCTTTTCTTCCGTAAAGGGATTTACATACCTTGAGCAGAGCTTCTCCAACTGCTGCAGCCTCTTTATCGGTAAGGTTGAGGGGGCTGAAATATATTGCGTTCTCCATGGTATCTGTTCCGATGTAAATATGCTCCTTAAGCATGCCTTCCCTTACTTTGCCTATATCAAAGGTCTTTTCTGCTCTTCCGAACACTCTGGGGTATGTTTGTCCCACCGGGCCGTAATCAACAATATAAGGCGCGAACAGTCCGGTACGTTCCATATATCCGTAAAGCATGCGGCATTTATCATATAAAGCTTCAATATATGCCTGCTCGTCCATTGCCGCAAAATCCCTGACAGCCTGGTACAGCCCAGCCATTGCCTCTCTTGAGACCTTGCTGCTTCGGCATATCCCGTGTAAGGGTGCCCCGAAACGCCTGCATATGCTTATATATTCTTCCTTACCAAGTATCAGGCCGCTGTCCTGCGGGCCGCACAGGGTTTTCCCGCCGCTGAATATGACCATGTCTGCGCCCATCCGGGTAAATTTCCACAGGTTGGACACCGGAGGAAGCTGGGCTGCCGCATCCACAACCACCGGAATACCGTGCTTATGGGCTATATCAATCACCTTGTCAATGGGCATGGATGCCTTTTTAAAATTGCTGGATTCAAAGTAAAATACTGCTGCGGTACGTTCGTTTATAACACCCTCCAGATCATATTCCAGAGTTTCGTCCGCATCTCCTATCTCAACCACATGGGCGCCGCTTGCCTCTATTGCCTTGTCGTAAGCATTACGCTGGCACCTCATGACGATAATCTCATTTTTTATATTATCTGCAGCAGGAAGCCTGGAAAAGCTGAACATGTCTCCACCGGTCATACAGACAGCTGCGGCAAGCAATAACCCTCCCGAAGCGCCGTTAGTGATATATGCCGCCTCATTGTTGGTAAGCTCGGCTATCCTGCAGCCAAGAACATATTGAAGCTCGTCAATATCAACAAAGCTTTCTGCTGCCTCCGCCATGGCCTTTAAGGTGTTGGCGGACATCCTGCTGCCTCCGTATATCGTATAAGTATCATGGGCATTAATGTATCGTGTTATACCCAGTTCATCATAAAAGCTCATAGTACATCTCCATTCAATCTATGTCCTTATGCTTTCCGTTTACAATCTGTTCACAGCCTGCTATTTGTCATATGCTCAGGATAATGACTATCAGTGGGCTTTAATACTTGCGCCTCCGTCAACAAAAAGGGTCTGACCCGTAACATAGGATGACATATCGCTTGCCAGATAGAGCGCCGCATTTGCTATATCCTCCATGGATCCCGGAGGAAGGGGCTGCATACGCTCGAAAAGATCCAGGAGGTTTCTTCTCTCTTCATCGGTCCTGCATGCATTTACTTCATCCTTTATCACATCGCTCATTATAAGCCCCGGTGAAATAGTATTAACACGTATTCCATCAGCGGCATAATCAAGGGCCATTGCGCGCGTTGCTGCATTCATTGCTCCCTTGGTGCTTGCATACATCATATATCCCGGCATTGTCATGTCGCCGTGAATGGAGGATATATTAATAATGCTTCCCTTTCCTGCCTTTATCATTCCGGGTATAAAGCTTTTGGCGCACCTGAAACCGCTCAGGTAGTTTACCTCAAACAGGTGTATGAGCTCTTCCTCGTTCACCTCATGGGTTGTTACATGATGGTTTATTCCAACCGTATTAACCAGTATGTCAACCCTGCCAAACCTGTCAAGTACTTCTTTGCAGAATGCCTTCACATCCTCTTTAACGCCAAGATCGCAGTAAAAGCTGAAGGATTCGGGACTTATTTCTTTTATCTCCTTGATTGTCGCATCCAGAGCAGGCCTGTTGACCCCGCCCACTGCAACTGCTGCGCCCTGCTCAGCAAACAGCATTGCAATAGCCTTTCCGATCCCTCTTGCACCGGATGTGATAACCGCCCGCTTGCCGTCAAGCAATTTAGAATAGTTCATATTACGCCTCCTGTAATGCATATCTGCCGTTCTATATCCTTTTTACCGTATCCTTATCGACAAGATAAGTATCATAAACCTTCCTTATTGTTTCGCTGCCTGTTTCCTTATTATCCAGTTGGTTAACAAGAAGCTGAATGCTGTCAACGCCGATTTCAAAAAGCGGCTGGGCCATCGAGGTTATATCCGGCCCCTTATATCCGTCAGGCAGCACAGTCTGATTGTCAAAGCCCATTATAGAAACATCCTCAGGCACCCTCAGGTTCATATCCATAGCCGCAGTTACCGCCTTCGAGGCTATTGCATCATCTGCGCAATACACTGCGGTAGGTCTTCTATCCAGCTTCATAAGGTATTTCATCTTGTCATAACCCGATTGGTAGCTGGAGGTGGTATACTGGATATACCCGTCAGATATGTTGAGATTGTATTTATGCATCGTATCCAGATAACCGTTAAGCCTTTCGACGGATACCTTCTTATTCGGATTGCCGCATATATAGGCAATATCACTGTGTCCCATTGAAATCAGGTATTCCACCGCATGTTTTGAACCGTTATAGTTATCTATCAGCAGCTTGTTGCAGTTAAGCTCCGGTATGTCATTTTCTATCATTGCAAAGTTAACGCTGGAATCCTTAAGATAACTGACTATGCGTTCATCTGAAAGGTAAGAGCCGTAAAGCACCACAGCATCAACCACACCATTTGTCAGGTATTTGATATACCTTTCCTTTGTCTCCACATCACCGCCAAGGACGCTGCAAAATACGACGTTATAACTGGTATTCTTTGCGCCGTTCTCAAAACCCCTGATCAGGTCATAGAAAAAGGGATCATGCAGGTTGTTGACTACTATTCCAATGGAGTTGGTCTTCTTCATTACCAGAGCCCTGGCTGCATTGTTGGGATTATAACCAAGTCTCTTAATAACAGCTTCAACCCTCTCCCTGACTTCGTCGCTTACATTGTCCATGTGGTTTATAACCCTGGATACCGTTGCCAGTGATACACCGGCTTCTCTGGCTATATCCTTTATGGTTGCCATCTAAGTTCCCCTCTCTATTAACGTATGAAAACGCTTTTATTACATTATTTTCATAATATCATTCAAAATCCATATTTCATTGGCATTTTCTATATATTGTTCTGCTATATCACCTTGTTTTATGTAGATATGTAACAGTGCTTGTCCTGTAAACGCTTACATTATAACGCATAATATGATCTTTGTCAATGGGAATATGCATAATTACTTCCGGAGTATTACTTAAAATCAACAAGGACGCATTACATATGCAATACACATGCAACACGCCCTTGATCAGGGTATGGGAATTAATGTATATACTTAAGTAATACGGGTTTACTTAAAGCAGCCGAATCGAAGGCAGCTTCAATCACCGCAAGTACATTAAGCATCTGATTATGGGTGACAATTAAATCCTCTTTACCGTCTATGGCCTTGCAGACATTGCGGTAGAATTCATGTACATCCGGCGTATTCACGGTGTAGTCATATTCGTTTACGGTAATATTGTCACGGGGGGCCATGGTTTTAGTCAGTCCTGCCGCAACCTTTACAGGAAGAACGTCATTTTCATGCCAGTATTTACACCTCACTACCCGGCAGGGCTGTCGCCAGTCTGTTATTATTGCGGAACCCTTTGAACCCCTGACATAAAATCTCGGCATTGCTATGAAATTATATGTACCCACCTCCGCATAAGCCATTTTGCCGCTTTTAAAGTACATGGTGAGCCGGAAGCCGTCATCTACTTCCCTGTTTGTTATATGATCAAAGGTACAATAAACCCTTTCAACGGGTTCCCTGATAAGCAGCAGAATCTGGTCAATCAAATGTGCACCCCAGTCATAGAGCATTCCTCCGCCATAGGCCTTCATTCCCCGCCAGTCGCTGGGTATCCCTCTGGAGCCATGTACCCTGGACTCTATACTGATAATATCTCCAAGCTCATTACTGCTTTCCAGCTGCCTGATTGCGGCGAAATCAATGTCCCACCGCCTGTTTTGATGGGCAGTCAATATCAGCTTTTTATCTTCTGCAATTCTTATGGTCTCTTCCATATCCGCCAGGCTTAACATGGCAGGTTTTTCAAGTATTACATGCTTGCCTGCATTAAGCGCCTTAAGTGCAAGTTCCTTGTGGATATCGTTGGGAACAGCTATTGTGACAAGCTCAACCTCCGGATCATCCAGCACTGCTTCAAGAGAAGGATAGGAAATGATACCCCTGTCCCTGGCCAGTGCCTGACGGTCCGGCTTAATATCATACACCCCGGCAAGGGTTACAACATCACTCTTAAGAGCATGCTCCGCATGCCAGCTTCCCATACCTCCGTAGCCTATTACAGCAAGGGTCTTTTTGCCTGACGGATTAGTTATGTTATTACTGCTATTGTACTTAATAATATCTTTCTCCATATGCCTGTCCTTTATGAGTTTATAAACTGTCCGATTTCTTAAACCTTTATGTATAGGGTTGCTATTTCTTGTTTGGTTAAGGGCTGCCTATGCCTGTCAGGATAAGACTTCTATATCCCGTTTGTGTAAGAGTTGCTTAAGCAATTGGATAAGCTGCTATGTTTGAATAAGGGCTGCCTAAGCTGTCTGAGCAAGGGCTTATTGAGCTGTTGTTAAAAGGTTGTGTGAAGCTCTACATACCCTCCGATTTCCAGCGATTTCGGAATGGCACATAATATTTCTATTATATGCCTTGCATGGTACGGGGATAATATTGGCGGTTCACCTGTCTCCAATGCATGCACCATATCGGTAAGGCAACAGCACTGGTTGAAGCTGCCAGGATGCGGCCTGAGCCAGTCCATAGGCTCCACCCATCCCCTGATGCCACTATCAAGGCTGTCTATGTAGACCTTGGGGTTTGCAAAGATGTAGCCGGGAGGATCAAAGGAAATGGTCCCCTCCGAACCAAATATTTCAAGAGGAACGCACCTTGTTGCGAGCTCGCAGAAGCCTGTGCTTACCAGGCCTATCCTGTCGTCCCCGAAATCAAATGAGATAATATAATTATCCGGTATCTTGTCCGATTGTATCAGCTTGCCGTCATATGCACCCGAACGGACGCGCCTCTGCTTTACGGAGGTTGCAGCCATTGCAACCAGGCGCCTGGCAGGACCCATTATGCCCGTAACCTGCTGTATTCCGTGCACACCCATGTCATACAGTGCACCTGCGCCCGGTTCATAAAACCAGGAGGGATCGGCTTCCCTGTACTGCCAGTACTCCGGCCCGCCGTGGGCTGCCGTACATTTTACCGAATGGACCCTGCCGATTGCGCCGTCCTTAATCATCTGCACAGCCATTCGTATATCGGGCCGCATCATGTGTATCGGAACACAGGTAAAAAGGACATTGGATTTCTTTGCCTGCTCAATCTGCATATCCATATCCCCCACCGTAAGAGCTGCCGGTTTTTGTGATATAAGATGCTTGCCCGCTTTTAACAGCTTCATGTTGATTTCATGGTGGGCCGGAATGTTTGTAGCATTGATTGCAATATCAAAGTTACATTTATCAATAAGATCATCAACATTAGAATACCACTCGGGAATTCCGTATTCTTCACATGCCTGCCGGGCGCGTTCCTCAACTATATCGCAGGCTGCCACGCAGCAGGCATCAGCAGCCGTGGGTATATAGGGAAAATATTGCTTATTGGCAAACATTCCGCACCCAATGACCGCCACCCTCCATTTACCCATGATTTCATACCTCCCATGTATAATCTGCATCCGGCTTACTGTCATACCCGGCTTTTTATGTCTTAACCGTATTTCTTTATCATATCAGAGCTATATATCGTATCCGCCTGCATTATCCTGACCTGGTTTATATCTTATCCGGCCTATATCTTAACCTGCATATTATCTTGTCCGGGTTATATCCTGACCTGCTTATTATATTATCCGGGTTATATACTATCCGGCTTATATCCTGACCGGATTATTATCTGTTCCTGGCTGTATCCTGACCTGCTTAATATATTATCCGGGCTATATATTATCCGGGTTATATATTATCCGGGTTATATCCTGACCGGATTATATAATTTTGTCCGGGTTAAGTATCATGTTCGGATCGAATACGGACTTGATACCCTTCATAAGTTCCAGCTGGGTATTGTCATAATTCTCCCTTAAAAATCTCTTCTTAGCATAACCAATGCCATGCTCCCCGGATACGAGTCCTCCTATCCTTGCCGCCTCCTTATACATGGCGTCAAACGCCTTCTCAAGCTTGTCCTTCCAGGTCTTCTCGTCAAGGTCGTCCCTGCAGATATATATGNNATGTGAAGATTGCCGTCTCCTGCATGGCCGAAGCTTGGTATTCTTATATCAAGCTCCCTTGACAGCTTATGAGTAAACAAAATGAATTCGGCTATCCTGCTCTTTGGCACCACCACGTCGCATTCGTCCATCTCGGTTGTTGAGGCCTTGATTGCTTCAAGAAAGGCACCTCGCGCATTCCATACAAGCTCCTTCCTTTCATCCGTATCTACTATAAAGGCATCCACAGCGCCCTTTTCAATGCACAGCTCCGCAGCAAGGCTGTATTCATGCTCCACCTGCTCCATGGTGCTGCCGTCAAAGGTAAGGAGAAGATATGCGGCATGCCTGGTATCGGGGAATTTCTTGCCAAGATAGCTTTCGGAGAACCTTATCGTATCCAGAGACATATACTCTACCGCCGTAGGCATTGCCTTGGACCTTATAAGCTCGGGTACTGCTGCTATTGCTGCCTCCATGGTTTCAAAGGGTACCAGAAGGCTTACGGAAACTGCCGGCAGAGGTATGAGCTTAAGAACCGCCTCCGTGATTATAGCAAGGGTTCCCTCGGAGCCTACAATCAAATCCTTGAGGCTGTAGCCTGAGCTGTTCTTAACTACCTTTCCGCCCAGTTCAAGGATTCTGCCGTCTGCAAGCACTACTGTCAGACCACGTACATAATCCCTGGTAACCCCGTACTTAACGGCACGCATCCCTCCGGCATTCGTGCTTATATTGCCTGCTATGGTTGCTGATTTTTCACCGGGATCAGGCGGATACAGGAAACCTCTTTCTGTGCAGTATTGCTGCAGATCCATCAGCAATACGCCGGGCTGTACGGTAACCGTCAGATTGTCCGCATCAAGTTCAAGTATCTTATTCATAAGGGTTGTCTCAAGCATTATTCCGCCTTTTACCGCTACTGAAGCCCCCACAAGGCCTGTTCCGCTTCCGCGCACCACCACCGGTATCAGGTGGCTGTCGGCATATTCCATAATTCCGGAAACCTCATTAGTCGATAAAACCCTTACAAGCACATCCGGCTTATGCTCTATTCCGCCAAGCTCGTCATGACTGTAATCCTCACTTATCTCATCCCCGACAAATATGCGGCCGGGTTCAACAATTGCCTTAAGGGCTTCTATGTCATCGCGGGTCACTTTATGATATCCCATGCTTTTTTACCTCCTTGCAGCGCTCTATGAGTTCCGGCAGGATCTTGTAAAGGTCTCCCACCACGCAGTAATGGGCTATGTCAAATATGGGCGCATTTCTGTCGGAATTTACTGCTATGATACATTCCGATCCGCGCATGCCTGCCGCAAACTGTACCGAGCCGGATATGCCAAGAGTAATGATAAGCTTTGCTCCAACGGTTCGCCCGCTTAAACCAATCTGATGCTTTGCATCGAACCAGCCGGCCTCCACCAGGGGACGCGTGCAGGCAACCTGGGCTCCCAAAAGTGATGCCAGCTCCTTAACTGCCTCCATATCCTGTTCGCTTCTTATACCACGCCCTACCGCAACTATTACCTCCGCCTCCGATATATCCACCTGTGCAGGCTTTTTCTCCAGCTTGATAAGCTCCACTCTGCTGACAAGCCTGTCCGCTGCTATATCCATAATTTCTATGCTTCCGGATGTGCTCTCTGCCGGTTCCGGTGCTGAAAACACCTTATACCTGACGGTACAGAACTGCGGCCTGCTGTTTGTTGTCACTATCTGAGCCATTATATTGCCGCCGAATGCAGGGCGAATCTGTACCAGATCCGTATTCTCCCTCATCACAAGCTTGGTGCAGTCGGCGGTAAGCCCTGTCCTGAAGCGTGCTGCCACCCTGGGAGCAAGGCTTCTTCCGATATTGGTGGCCCCCACAAGAATTGCCGTTGGCTTTACCTTGTTTATAAAGTCCTCAAATACATTGGCATAGGTATCAAGAATGAAGTCCTTAAGCCGGGGATAATCATAGACAAATACCTTGTCCGCTCCGTATCTTAGGAGTACCTGCGCCGCATCCCTTATCCCGCTTCCTATCATAAGGGCATATACCGGGTGATTGATTACTCCTGCCAGCTTGCGCGCCTTTCCCAAAAGCTCGAAGGTGACGTTATGAATATTCCCGTCAAGGTGCTCCACAAATACCGCTATGCCTTTCCATAGGGACTTGTCAATGCCTGCAGCCGGTTCGTCCTCTTCAAGGGTAATGACTCCCTTCGGCCCTTTTTTTACGCACATCTTGCACATTTTACAGGCCGCATTAATGTCAAGCAGTCCGTTCTCATATGTGATTGCGGAGAACGGGCAAACCTGTACCAGCTTGCCGGCAGCCTCGTCCGTCACAAGTTCCTTGTGTATCTTAAGATAAGCCATATCCCTCAGTCCTCCTAAATGAATTTCCTTTCACGCAGTATATCTGCAAGCTGTCCTGCAAGTATTGCTTCGTCTCCTTCAAGCGTCTCCCTGCTGGTATTCTTATCCGGCGGAAATATCCTCTCAACCTGCGTAGGGGAACCCGCCAGTCCGTAATGCTTCTCTTCCTTGTCGTCAAGGTCTGCGAGTGTTAATGTCCTAACCTGTCTGCCTGAAAGCTCCTTCTTCCTTAAGTAGGAGGGAAGCCTGGGAGAATTGACCTCGCTGTCCATACAAAGCAGGCAGGGCAGCGGCATTTTCTGGGTAGCTATATGGCTTTCGAGATTTATCCTGACTATAACATAATCTTCAGCTGCTTCTTCTATTGAAAGGACATTATTGGCATGGGGGATGCCAAGAAATTCCGCAATTTCAGCTCCTACCTGTGCAGTATCACCGTCCGTTGTTTGCTTCCCGCACAGGATTAAATCAAAACCACACGAGGCGCATATGCCTTCTGACAAGACATTTATGTCTTGTCCCGAGGCATGAATGCCTTCTGACGCAGCATATATGCCTTTTGATAAAGTATAAGAGGTGGCAAGTACATCAGCTCCGGCAAATTTCCTGTCGCTTATTAACACTGCGTCGTCAGCACCCATATACATGGCTTCCATCAGAACATCCTTTGCCTGCCCCGGACCCATGGTAATGGCGCATACATATGCGTCCTTTTCCTCCTTAAGCCTCATGGCAGTTTCTATGGCATACAAATCATAAGGATTCAGCTTGCCGGCAACCGCATCCCTCTTCAGTACACCGGTAACGGGATCCACCTCAACCTGCGTGGTGCCGGGCACCTGCTTTATACACAGACATATCTTCAACTGTAATCTTCCTCCCTGTCATAAGGCACGGTTATCGCCAGCGCCTTAAGTAGTCTTTTGCATGCGATACCCATTCCTGCAAGCATGTCAGTCCCTGAGGACGCTCCTACTCCTGAGATGTCAAGAAGCAGGCTCCACAGCTCCTTATCGCAATCGGTAAAGGTCCATCTGATCAACTCGGTAAGATAATCCGAGAATCTTCCCTCCATTGCGCAATACAGGTATTTCATGCTAACGTCGGTAGTTCTGCCCTCCAGTTTTATGGTCCGTGAGAGCTTGTTCATCATTTCCTTATATGCTTCATATTCTGCAGTCAGATAACCTGCCTGCCAGGCTCCTTCAAATAACGCCATTATGCCAACCATCGCATCATCCGCGGAGGGGGTAAGCCCCATTCCGTAGCCGATACATTCATTCATGGAATGCACGGCTTGTGTGATATTGATGCTTGCAAGTGCGCCGGCAAATGCTTCAAGCTGTTTTTTTCTGTTGCCTATGGAGGTTTGCGAGGCCTGCAATCCGCAGCGGAAGGTAAGAAAATCCGAAAGCTTCGTGTCTAAGAGGGGAAGCCTGCCCGGGGCATATAATATGCCCGGTGTATTCCCCTGATTGCCTTCGCTGTCTGCAAGCTTGAGCTTTCCCTCATGGGGATTGCATCCTTCGACTATGCAAACCATACCGTTTGAAAATATCAGCCTTCCATCCCGCATAATGACACGGGAGCCTGTATCCGGGACTGATAATTCGTTAAAATCCTTTTCATCTATAACTATGCTGTCCGGTACCATGTAACGGCTGCAGGCCATAAGTGTGACCAGGCGCTTTGCCCCGTCCTTTTTATCAAGACGAATGTTTATTACGGAGCGGAACCTGGAATGAATAATACCTGTCAGGGTTTCCGGCCTCCAAAGCTCTTTTATGAGGTTTGCTTTTATTGCATGTATTGTCTTTTCCATAAGCCTCATCCTGTTCACGGCCTTAATCAAGGCCTAAAAGTCCGGCGGTCTTTGCTGCAACCATAAGCTCCTCATTTGTTTCTATAACCCACACCTTTATCCTGCTGTCATTAGTGCTTATCTTCGTTTCACTTGCGGTACATTTAACGGAAGGATCGATGGCAACTCCCATGTAATCAAGTCCCTCGCATACCTTGCTTCTGATTATTTCGCTGTTTAATCCGATGCCTCCGGTAAAGATTATTGCATCCAATCCCTTCAAATATGCAGTGAACATTCCTGCATATCCGATTATGTTGTCCACAAAGGCATCCACGGCAAGGGCAGCTTGCTCGTTACCGTCTTCGGCGGCCTTTATAACTTTCCGCAGGTCGCTGCTGATTCCGCTTAAGCCCAACAGTCCAGACTTTTCGGATAATATCCTCATTACACCCTCTATATCGCCGCCATTTTCATCAATAAGCTTAGGGAGGCAGAAAACGTCGAAATCACCGACCCGGTTGTTATGGAATAATCCTGACTGCGGAGTTGCGCCCATGCTGCATGCGATGCTTTCACCGTTAAGTATTGCGCACAGGGACGAGGAGCCTCCGAGATGGATTGAAATAATTCTTTTTGC
>DCTS01000100.1 GCA_002329645.1 Lachnoclostridium sp. UBA1434
TGTCCCTGCCGTAAAGGTCGGCAAGAGCCTCTTTGGCAGATTTTCCATTAAAGAGAACCAGGTTAATCTGCTCCACTATGGGCATCTCCACCTCGTACCTTTGTGCAAGCCTTAAGGCCGCATGTGCCGTATTCACACCCTCAACAACCTGGTTTACCTCCTTCATGGCCTCTTCCATGGTGTATCCCTTACCGATGAGGTATCCTGCATTTCTGTTGCGGCTATGCTTGCTTGTGCAGGTTACAAAGAGGTCGCCTATTCCGGAAAGTCCTGAAAAGGTTTCAATCCTTCCGCCCATCATTATGCCAAGACGGCTGATCTCTGCAATTCCCCTTGTCATAAGGGCTGCCTTTGTATTGTCTCCAAGCCCGAGTCCGTCAACAATTCCGGCAGCAAGGGCTATAACATTCTTTAAGGAGGCTCCAAGCTCTATTCCTGTAATATCGGGGCTTGTATATACACGGAATACCTCGTTCATGAATACATCCTGGATGAAATGGGCTGTTTCCCTGGTCTGCGCGCCAACAACGACAGTTGTGGGTATTAAGCGGCTGACCTCCTCAGCATGGCTTGGTCCGGACATTACAGCCACATCTGCTTGCGGTATCTCCTGTCTGATAACCTCTGACAGGGTCAGCAGGGTATCATTCTCAAGTCCTTTTGAGACATTTACAATTATCTGGCCTTCTCTTATATATTTGCTTGCCTTGCCTGCTACCTCCCTTATAAATGGCGAGGCTACGGCCATTACAAGAAGGTCTCTGCCTGTGCAGGCTTCCTCAAGGTCAAGAGTAATCTTTACTGCTTCAGGAAGACTTGCTCCGGGAAGGTTTTTCAAGTTATTCCTGTTTTCATTAATAAGCCTTGCTTCCTTTTCCAATGCTGTCCACATCGTGATGTCGTGCCCGTTGCTTGATAAAAGAATGGCAAGAGCGCTGCCCCATGTACCTGCTCCCAATATACCTACCTTAATCATAAGCTACCTCCCAGGTAATTTAATATTACTTATTATTATCACTTTTTTCCGTGCTAACCTTTTGTCCGATTTTATTTTCTGTCCCGCTCAGCAGTCGTTTAATATTGGAACGATGCCTTATAAATGCAAGCAGCATGAATACCAGCGCAACAATAAGCATATGTATGTCGCCGGGGAAACGGATAGCAATCCATATAGGAAATAATATCGCAAGCAGCAGGGATCCAACCGACATATATTTTGTTATTGCTATTGCTGCAATAAACAAAGTCAATCCAAAGGGAATAATCAGCGGATCGACGGCTGCCATTACGCCTGAGGTTGCAGATATGCCCTTCCCGCCCTTAAACTTAAGCCATACAGGATAGTTATGGCCAAGAACAGTCCCAAGGCCGCTATATAGCGTCAAAAGGCTTATATTATCCGCATCGGGAAATATTACAAAACGAACCAGAAGAATCGGAATGACAGCCTTGAGGAAATCTCCCGCAAAGGTCATTATTGCGGCCTTTGGACCGAGGGTCCTTAATGCATTGGTCATACCCGTATTCCCGCTTCCGTATTTACGTATATCTACCTTGTAAATCTTGCCTATAAATAAGCCGGTGGAAAAACATCCGGTCAGATACCCTAATGCCAGACAAATGATTATCTTTATAATCATTTATGTTCCTCCCTTCGCTCCCTGATAATAAATTTTAACGATGTTCCTGAAAAGCCGAATGCCTCACGTATTTTATTTTCAATATATCTGGTGTAGGAAAAATGCATTAGCTCCTTGTCGTTTACGAATATTACAAAGGTCGGCGGCTTAACTCCCACCTGGGTTATATAGAACAGTCTGAGCTGCCTTCCCTTGTCGGAGGGCGGCTGATTAAGAGCAGTTGCCTCGGTAAGTATTTCATTCAGTACACCTGTTGAAATGCGCAGGTTTTGGTTCTGTATAACTACTTCAGCAAGATCAAACAGCTTATTAAGCCTCTGGCCCGTTTCTGCCGAGATGAATATTATCTGGGCATAGGGTATAAAGGATAATATCTGTCTGATATTCGAGGTATATTCATTTACCGTTTTATTGTTCTTTTCTATAAGATCCCATTTATTTACCGCTATGATTATGCCCTTGCCCCGTTCGTGAGCAACACCGGCAATCTTGGCATCCTGTTCGGTAACGCCTTCCTTTGCATCAATAACCAGGATAACCAAATCAGAGCGCTCAATTGCAGCTATTGTACGGATTATGCTGAACCTTTCAAGCTCCTCTTTTATCTTGGACTTTCTCCGAAGCCCTGCCGTGTCAATCAGGATATACTCCTTGCCATTCCTTTTTAGCGGCGTGTCAATAGCATCCCTTGTGGTGCCTGCAATATCAGATACTATTACGCGCTTTTCACCAAGCAATTTGTTTATTATAGAGGATTTGCCCACATTCGGCTTGCCTACGATGGCTATTCGCGGACGTTCGTCCTCTTCGTCGGCTGCGCTGCCATGCTTAAAATGCTTAATAACCTCGTCAAGCATATCACCCAGGCCGAGCCTTGATGAAGCCGATATCGGGAACGGTTCTCCCATGCCAAGATTGTAAAATTCGTAAACATCCGGCATCTGCTTATCAAAGCTGTCAACCTTGTTGACAACGAGAACCACAGGCTTTGTGCTCCGCCTGAGCATATCGGCAACCTTAAAATCATGATCTATGAGTCCCTGGCGTACATCTGCAATAAATATAATGACATCAGCAGTATCAATGGCTATCTGTGCCTGCTCTCTCATGTATGTCAGCATCTCATCCTTGCTGTCGGGTTCGATTCCGCCGGTATCAATCAATGTAAATTGCTTATCCAGCCATGTGACATCTGCATATATTCGATCCCTGGTGACGCCCGGCGTATCCTTTACTATGGAGATACGCTCGCCCGCCAGGGCATTGAACAGAGTAGATTTTCCTACATTCGGCCTTCCTATGATGGCTACAATCGGTCTGCTCATAATTAATTACTTTCCTTTCTACATGCCTGTAAGGCTTGGATTGTTTCTCTGATAACAACAGTTATTATTGTAATGTTCATCCTTCTGATAAGAAGCTTTTATTCTATCAGGGCTTCTAAGAAGGATTTTCCATCTGATTGTACAATACGTACATGCGTTTGTAAAGCCCTTTCAATTTCTTCAACAGTAATGTCATCCAGCAGCACATCCTCGCCGTCTCTCAGCAGGTTGTCTGGAAGCAGCAGCCTGTCGCCGATATTGGCACCTTTCAGCCCGGCTATGATGTCCTGACCGGTTAGAAGTCCCGATACCGTGATATTGCTTCCGAAAAAGTCATTGTATATTGTATGGACTGCTGCATGTATTCCCGGGAATTTGGCGCACAAGCTTTTTACCATACCCTTTATATATGGTGCTGCACAGACTCCTGTGGCGACGGATAAATTCCTTATTCGGCCGTCGCCGCTTATATCCTCAAGCCCGGCAATAAACTCGTCTGTAAAGGATCTGAGCATACCTACACCGTTTTCAAGCTGGGGATAACCCTCGTATGAATCTGCATCGGGAATTGGCATACCGGCTTTAATATACCATTCATCCGCCGCGTATATAAAACGGGTTCTATAATGCTTTAGGAAAATACCCTGCCAGCGGTGTATTGTTTCCAGAAGGCTTATACTGTCCTCTTTTGTGAAGCTCTCAAGCCGTGTCAGACCCTGGCGGTATCTGGTCAGTCCCACCGGCACTACTGATACGCTCTCAAGCTCGGGAAGATATGCGGAAAGGTCATGGATGGTACGCTCCAGTTCCTCGCCGTCATTTATATCCTTACAAAGTACAATTTGTCCGTTCATAGTTATTCCGGCGTCCTTAAGCCTCTTCATCACGGCAAGGCTCTTGCCGGCAAACCTGTTATTCAACATCCTGCATCTTAACTCTTCATTAGTGGTATGGATGGAAATGTTGATTGGAGAAAGCTTGTAAAATATAATCCTGTCAATATCTTCATCACTTAAATTGGTCAGTGTTATATAGTTGCCCCGCAAAAAAGAAAGACGCGCGTCATCGTCCTTAAAATATAAGGTCTCTCTCATGTTGGGAGGCATCTGGTCTATAAAGCAGAATATGCATTTATTCCTGCAGGAGGAATATTCGTCCATTAATGGGCTTTCAAATGTTATTCCCAGATCTTCATCATAAGCCTTTTCAATCTCAAGCTCCCATTCCTCACCGTCGGGCTTTCTTATAAACACCGTAAGCTCTTCATCCTTGATCAGGTAAAGGTAATCGAAGACATCCTTTATTGGCTTGCCGTTGATTGATATCAGTTCATCTCCCGGCTCAAGCTCAAGCTCCTCTGCTATACTGCCGGGTTCAATTTCTTTAATAATGTGTGCTTTTGTTTTCATATAAATACACCGGTTCCTTAATATTTATCTTAATCTTTAATCAAAAAAATGTTACCGGGCTGCCCTTGCAGCCATTCGGGTTATTCTGCCGAAAAACCCTTAATCCATATAATCTTGAAAAATTTATCATTTTATCATTATAAAAGCTGCCAAACTTCCTCTGTTACCACCGGTTTTTCTGTGGGAGAATAAAAGGTTGTCATTACATGATGTGCATACGTTTGATGCATGTATATTTTCCGGTGAAAGACCTGCTTCAAGCAGGACGCATCGGTTGGCTTCCCATAAATCACAAAGGATGCGTCCTTCATTATTTATATGAAGTATATTATTATCCCCTGTTAATGAGAAAGCATTCCTGAACTCCTCTGCCGTCTCCCTGCCGATTTCATAACAGTCCCGGCATATGGAGGGGCCGATTACGGCTACGATATCACCCGGATTGCTGTTATAATGCTCCTTCATTGCCTCAACTGTTTTTAGGCCTATTTTACCGACGGTTCCCCGCCATCCGGCATGTGAAAGACCTATTGCCCTTTTCTTCGTATCAACAAAATACAGAGGTACACAATCGGCATACTTGGTTACAAGGGTAACCTGCGGCTTATTGGTCACAAGACCGTCAATTTCCTTATAATCCCTTGGCTTATACAAGCCCTTGCCACGATCCGATTCCTCAACTACCCTTATATTTGTTTTATGCACCTGCTGGGATATAACAATTGAGGCAGGATCAATGCCTATAGCGGCACTAATTCGACGGTAATTCTCCTTCACATTTTCAGGATCATCAGAATGCCCCGCTGCATTAAAGCCAAGATTCATGGAGGAAAACATGCCGCTGCTTACTCCTCCGAGCCTTGTAGAAAATCCATGCTTTATAAAGGGTATTGCAGACAGTGCCGGAAAAGTAAAATACGGAACCCGGGATGTAAGATCTATCTGAGCGTNNGTTTGAACTGTTTGTATATGTCATTATTATCTATTCCTTTGATTAATTTAAGTCTGTCACATATATTTAGTCAAATATATAAAGATATATTTATTCAGCCAAATATGATTAGTTATATAAGACCAGATAC
>DCTS01000107.1:0-991 GCA_002329645.1 Lachnoclostridium sp. UBA1434
TTGTTTTCTACACTTTTTCGCTATTTTTTTCTTTGACTTTTGACATCAATACAACTGTCTCCACATGCGGGCTGTGCCCGAACTGGTCCACTGCCCGTACCCTTTCAAGCCTGTAATCTGATGCACATAGGATTTTCAGATCCCGTGCAAGGGTGGCGGGGTCACAGGAGACATAGACAATCTTCTTAGGCGCTATATCAAGTATCGTATCCAGAAGCTTCCGGTCGCAGCCCTTTCTCGGAGGGTCCACAACTATAATATCCGCACGGATGCCTTCTTCCCTGTGCTTCTTCGGAAGAAGCTCCTCTGCGGAGCCTGTGAAAAACTGCGCATTCTTTATCCCGTTAAGCCCGGCATTTCTTATTGCATCCTCAATAGCCTGGGGAACAATCTCAACTCCATATACCTTCATGGCATGCTGTGCAAGGAAAAGGGATATGGTGCCAATTCCGCAGTAGAGATCCCACACTGTCTCATCACCCTTAAGGCCGGCATAATCAAGCACCAGCTCATAAAGCTTCTTAGTCTGGACAGGGTTGACCTGATAAAAGGACAGAGGTGAAATCCGGTATTTTACGGGTCCTATGGCATCAGTGATATATGGCTCGCCCCAGATTGGAACCACCTTATCACCCAGAATAACATTCGTTCTTGATTTATTGATATTTAGGCAGATGCTCTTCATTCCGGATATTTCACTTAAGCCCCTGACAAGCTCGGATTCATGGGGCAATTTATCGCCGTTTATGACCAGGCAAACCATAATCTCTCCGGAGCTAAAGCCGACTCTGGTCATTATATGGCGAAGCAATCCGCTATGGGATGCTTCATCATAGGGTTCTATATTATATTTTTCAATAAAGCTGCGTAAAAGCTTAAGAATATCTGTATTAACCCCTGCCCCGATATAGCAGTGCTGTGTATCAATGATGGAATGAGTCCTTGCGGCATAAAATCCGATTATTATGCTCCCGTCCCTGTTCCTTCCTAC
>DCTS01000107.1:1023-20691 GCA_002329645.1 Lachnoclostridium sp. UBA1434
ATGCTGTCAAAGCTCCCGATACGCATAAGGATGTTTTTTACCTTATTCTCCTTGTATTCAAGCTGCCTTTTATAATCCATATGCATAAGCCGGCAGCCGCCGCATTTGCCTGCTATCGGGCAAATGGGGGTTACTCTGTGGACGGAGGGCTCAATAAGCTTAACCAGGCGGGCATATCCGTACGATTTGCCTGCCTTCATAATACTTACAAGTGCCTTATCGCCCACAACGGTGTTGTTTACGAATAGTGTATAGCCCTCATATTTGCCTATGCCCTCTCCCTCGGAGCCTATGTCTTCTATCTCAACAACAACCTGATCGTTCTTTTTTAATGCTGCTTCCATGCCCACCTCTGTATAGAATCCGGTTCTTTCATCCTTTTGGATTCTGCAACTGCTTTTGCATCTATTCCTTGCTCTTAATGCTTCTCTTTATATTGGACTCAAACATGCGCTGATATCCCATCCATTCAAGCTTGGGGTCGGTATTTTTTAACAGCTCGGTCATGGTCTGAAGCTTCGCATCCGCGTTGTCTGCAAAGTGCAATGCCATAGCCTCGATTGTAGCCGGCTTCTTGGGTGAGCCGTATTCAAGCTCCCCATGATGGGCAAGTATACAGTGCAGCAGCTCCTTAGCCAGGCTTTTCGGGAATCTCGGCTGCTTGCTTATATAGGCGCTTAAGATATTTGCACCTATGAATATATGTCCGAGAAGCTGTCCCTCGTTGGTATAATCATTTGCAGGAAATGCCGAAAGCTCCTCAAGCTTTCCGATATCATGGAACAGCGCTGCTGTAATAAGCAAATCCCTGTTTATTACCGGATAGCTTGAAGCCATAAAATCGCACATCCTTATTACGCTTAAGGTATGCTCCAGCAATCCGCCCACAAAGCTGTGGTGAACGCTTTTTGCTGCTGAATGCAGCTTGAACCTGCTTATAAACTCTTTATCCTGTATGAAATAATGCTCGGCAAGGGCTTTTAGGTTATCATCCCTGATAGATGAAACCTTAAGCATTAATTCATTGTACATCTCATCTATATTTTTCTCCGTAACAGGAAAATAATCCTCGGGATAATATTCGCCCTCCTGACCCTTGTAAATCCGGCTGACATTAAGCTGGAGCGCATCCTGGTAGCTTGTCACCCTGGCATCTATATGAACAAAATCCATTACGTCATACTGCTCAATCTCATTACTAAAATCCCATATCTTTGCATCAACTGTCCCCGTCTTGTCCTGAAGAATCAGGGATACATAATTCTTTCCGCTCTTTCCGGTGAGAATCTGCTTGGATTTGCACAAATAAATCTCATTCCTTATAATATCTCCTTCCTTAAGATCCCGGATATATTTCATAATTATTACCTTTCTAGCCTTTTTAAGGCGCACCTGTTTAGTTGTTAACCACTATGCCCGGATAAATCCGACGCATATCCTTAATTAATTATAACCCACCGGATTATTTATATAAAGCATAATTTGTATCATCAGAAATATAAAGCCTGATTAATGTCATCATAAGCATAAAATAAAATTATCGAGCGGAAATTATATCAACATAAACACATGACATTATTTATATTCGTATATAAAAATGAGCCTGTCATAAATACGATACTTCGTCTTAATAACAAGCTCATTAAATAGCTGCAAGTTATTATACTTTTAATACGTTTATCTGCCTCTTGCGGCAAGCGTTACCTTAAGCTCCATTTCCTTGGCGGTTGTGCCGGAGGTCCTCTTAATCTTTATGCTTACATCGCTTCCCGGCTCATAATCCGATATTATATTGAAGAATCCTATTGTATTCAAAACACTCTTGTTATCAACGGACATAATAATATCGCCGCCCTTAATACCGGCATCGAAAGCAGGAGAATCGGCCCTGACGGAGCTGACATATATTCCGTTAGCCACCTGATGCTCCACCCTGGCTTCCTCGGTCAGGTCAACGGCAACCACACCGCAGTAAATATGGGACTTGCGGTTTATCATCCTGGCTATCAGCGGATTAAGCCTGCTGATACTTATGGCAGTATTGATATCCTCATTATGGTCATCCTTCAATGTCCTGGTAATAATTCCGATTACCTGCCCCTTAAGGTTCACAATGTACCCGTCGCCATCTTCGCTGTCTTTGATTCCTGTATTAAACAAATCCAGCTTATAATCGGTTATATACTTAGGGCTGTCCTTGCTTGTTATGATGCCGTAATCCATGGAACCCACATTGCCGTTGGGGCAGCCGAGGGCTATAATCGGACTCCCTACATTTGTTAAATAAGAACTGCCAAAGATTGCAGGCTTCATATTGTCAAGCAAAAGCTGCGGAATGTCATTTATGCTTATTGTAATAACAGCCAGGTTTACCTCGGTTTCATAATCCAGCAGCACGGCATCCACTATATCAGCTTCGGACAGCTTTACCTTAATGCTGCTTGTATCCATAACTCTGTCCATGCTTACCAGAATGTATAATTCCTTGCCGTCATCGACAAGAATTAATCCGCTTGTTTCATCCCTGGTTTCGATGCTGCCGCCGAATATATCGTTGCCACTCCTTATACAGGTTACGGTAACAATGGATTTGCTTACTTCATCTGCAATCTCTTTAACAGCCTCAGACATCATTATCAAATCATCAATATCAGCATCAATTGTATTAATAATAACCTTTCCATTATCTTTTTGATCGCTGTCTTTTTGATCATTATCTATTTGATCATTATCGCTTTGATCATCATTGTTATGATTATCATCATTTTGATCGTCATCGTTTACAGGCGTCACGGTTGGAGTCGGCCGTTTATTATTTACCATATTATCCTTGCCATTAACGCCGTTATCATCCGTTGTATCATCCGGAAGAACAGTAGGGAATATGATTGGCTCCCTCGCTTCCTCCTTCCTGTTTAAGAATTTAAAGAAAACAGGCTCGCTTATAACAAATGTGGCAGCGGCAACCACACCGAACAGCATCGCCATAAAAATAGTCATGACTAAAGGAAGAAGTATTTTCCTCACTTTTTTACGCTTTTTGGGAATCACTTCTTCTTTGATAAATTCATATTCATTTTTTTCATTCTTATCTGCGGACATTCAAGATCTCCTTATAAAGTCATAAACTTATGTCTTTATACAATAGGCTGCATATAAACCGACTTATATGTATCTTCCCTTGATAATATTGATTTGTTCATGTACATTGGAAATAGATTCTCTAACTCATATCTGAATATATTATATCATGCCTGTCCAGGTGATGCATTAGTCCTATTTTATCACCTACTTATGAACATTGTATGAATTAATTGTAAACAAAAGCTAATAGCTGCTGATTATGGACCGATAAATGCGTCTATCTTTCAATGCCGGTCGTATTTCCTTATTTTGATGTTTAAATTTATTATAAGATAAGGTAAAATAGATACAGGACTGTCCGTATTTACGGATATATTTCGGACAACTGAAAGGCTGGCTGTAGTGATGAATGAAAAGGCATTAAGAACACTGGAATATAACAAGATAATTGATAAATTATGCTCGCTTGCCGGCTCCTCCTGCGGAAGGGAGCTTTGTGCCGGCCTGCTGCCGTCAAGTGACCCGGGTGAAATTACAAGGCTTCAGAAGGAAACCACGGATGCGCTTTCAAGGCTGTACAGAAAGGGCAGTATTTCCTTCGGAGGCATACATGACATCAGACCCTCCATTACAAGGCTTAAGCTTGGTTCTTCCCTCAATGCGGTTGAGCTTCTCCATATCAGCTCCAACCTGGACGCAGTCCTCAGATTGAAGACATACGGCGGATATTCTGAAAAAGAGGGTGACGAGGCTCCGGAGGATTCACTTGCCGGATATTTTACCGGACTTAAGCCCTTAACAACCTTAAATAATGAAATAAAGCGCTGCATAATATCCGAGGAGGAGATTGCGGATGATGCAAGCCCGGCCTTAAAAAGCGTGCGGCGTGCAATCAGGAACGCCAACGACCGTATACACAGCGAGCTGTCCTCCGTTTTGAATTCCTCCAGAAATATGCTTCAGGAGAATATTATTACGATGAGAAACGGCAGGTACTGCCTTCCCGTACGCTCCGAGTATAAGAATCAGTTTCAGGGCATGGTTCATGACCAATCCTCCACCGGCTCAACGCTGTTCATTGAGCCGATGTCTGTGGTGCGCCTGAATAATGAGCTTCGGGAGCTTTCAGTTAAGGAGCAGGAGGAGATTGAAAAGGTATTGGCCGAGCTCTCCAATCTTGCTGCAGAGCATGAGGAAAGCCTTGAGTATAACTTCCTGACCCTGTGCGAGCTGGATTTTATCTTTGCAAGAGCTTCACTCTCCAGAACGATGAAGGGCACGGAGCCTGTTTTTAATACGAAGGGCATAATCAATATTAAAAAAGCCCGCCATCCTTTAATAGATGCCAACAAGGTGGTTCCTATAGATATAATGCTGGGACAGGACTTCAGCATGCTGATAATTACAGGTCCCAATACGGGAGGTAAGACAGTAACCTTAAAAACCGTCGGCCTTCTTACCCTTATGGGGCAGGCGGGACTTCACATTCCTGCCTTTGACAATAGTGAGCTGGCTGTTTTTGAAGAGGTGTATGCGGATATCGGGGATGAGCAAAGCATCGAGCAGAGCCTCAGTACCTTCTCCTCCCATATGACCAATATAGTATCCATACTTCAAAATGCAGACAGGAATTCACTGGTTCTCCTGGATGAGCTGGGCGCAGGAACTGATCCGACGGAGGGCGCTGCCCTTGCTATGTCCATATTGTCCAACCTCCATAAGGGAGGCATCCGAACACTGGCAACCACCCATTACAGCGAATTGAAGATATATGCCCTGTCAACCGGGGGTGTTTCCAATGCTTCCTGCGAGTTTGACGTGGAAACGCTTCGTCCCACCTACAGGCTTCTTATCGGTATACCCGGAAGGAGCAATGCATTTGCTATATCCAAAAGGCTTGGGCTTCCGGATTATATAATTGAGGATGCAAAAAGCAGGATAGATGTTCAGGACAGAAGCTTTGAAGATTTGATAAGTGATTTGGATGCAAGCCGCGTAACAATTGAAAAGGAGCAGGAGGAAATACAAAGGTACAGGGAAGAGATAGAGCAGCTTAAAAAGGACCTTGCCAAAAAGCGAGAAAGCATGGAAGCCAGCCGGGAGAAGATTATGAAGGAAGCCAGGGAGAAGGCGGCATCCATTCTTCAGGAAGCCAAGAATATTGCTGATGAAAGTATAAGAAAGTACAACAAGTGGCTCAAGGAAGGCGGAAATATCAAGGAAATGGAAGCCGAGCGCAGCAGGCTCAGAGAACAGCTCACCAGCGATGAAGGCTCAACAGAGCATCTTATGAAAAGGACCGGCCGCAAACCGGAACCGTCAAGTCTTAAGGTCGGCGATGCGGTATTTGTAATAAGCCTTGGTATTAAGGGAACCGTAAGCACACTGCCGAATGCCCGCGGGGATTTATATGTCCTGATGGGGGCCCTGCGCTCACTGGTCAATATTCAGGATCTGGAGCTTATTGAGGATGAAGAGCCTGAAAAGAACATCCCGACTAAAACACAGAGCGGTAAAATCAAGCTTTCAAAATCCCTGGGTATTCACCCGGAGCTTAATCTTATCGGCAAGACAGTGGATGAAGCAATATTTGAACTGGATAAATATCTGGATGATGCTTATCTTGCCCATATGGGACAGGTAACCATAATACACGGAAGAGGTACCGGAGCCCTCAGGAACGCTGTTCACGCCCATCTTAAGAAGACAAAGTATGTAAAATCCTATCGCATAGGCGGCTTTGGCGAGGGGGATCACGGTGTTACCATTGTCGAGTTTGTATAAAATCATGCTAATGATCAATTACCGTAATTACCAGGCTTTACAGTCATTTGAACATAATAAAAGTATATGGAGAGGATCAAAGAATGAAGAAGCAAAAAATATTAATAGTTGATGATGACGCTAATATTGCCGAACTCATATCCCTGTACCTGACCAAGGAGTGCTTCGATACACAAATAGTATATGACGGCGAGGCTGCCATAAAGGAATTCGGAACATACCAGCCTAATCTGGTGCTGCTCGACCTGATGCTTCCCGGAATTGACGGTTATGAGGTGTGCAGGGAAATAAGAAAGACCTCCTCAGTTCCCATCATAATGCTTTCAGCCAAGGGTGAGATATTTGATAAGGTGCTGGGCCTTGAGCTGGGAGCGGACGATTACATTATTAAGCCCTTCGATTCCAAGGAGCTGGTGGCAAGGGTACGTGCCGTTCTGCGCCGGTTCAATCCGGCTCCGGGTAATACCAGGGAGGAATCTGCACCTTCCGGAGAATATGTGGCGTATCCTGATCTTATTATCAACATAAGCAACTATTCGGTGCAATACTATGGTGAAAATATCGAGATGCCCCCCAAGGAGCTGGAGCTTCTATATTTTCTTGCCTCCAACCCCAACCAGGTATTTACCAGGGAACAGCTTTTGGACCATATCTGGGGTTATGAATACTTCGGAGATACCCGGACAGTTGATGTACATATCAAGCGTCTGAGGGAAAAGATTAAGGATCATACGGACTGGAGCCTGTCTACTGTATGGGGCATTGGTTATAAGTTTGAAACAAAGGCTCCGAAAAAACTTTAAAATAATATAGCCGAGGGTTATTTAACAGAAGGGAGGTCCATATCATGAAAAGGACCCTGTGGTCCATGCTGATTGTCTGCTATCTGGTTACCGTGGTGCTGGTTTTCCTGTTCCTTAATACATATGGTATGAATCTCCTTGAAAAACGTCTTATTAAGGATAAGGAAGACCTTCTTGTCAAGGAAGCCAATTTGATTAATTCCGAATACATGGCTAATCTATATGATAAAAAGCTTACACAGCAGGAATTTGCCACCCAGTTGAAATCCATTGACACTTACCTTAATATCCGCGTCTGGATTGTCAATCCCGGCGGGGTGGTGATTATTGATTCGGATGCGCGCAGCAATATTCCTCTGATAAGTATAAACGAGATTGACCCAACCTTCCTGGATAAAACAATATCAGTAAATACAAGGCTTGGAAACGTCCTGAAGGAGCCCATGCTCAGCGTCATCCAAACAGTTAATTACAATTACCAGTTCAGGGGGTATATCGTACTTCATACGCCTATGAGCAGTATACGGGAAACTGCAGTAGTGTATTTTGATATAATCAACATATGCCTCCTGTTGTTCTTCCCCATATTGCTTGCCATCTTTGTATATATTTATTTTTTAACTGTCAAACCCATGCGGCATTTGATAAAGGCTGCCATGGAATACAGTGCGGGCAACTTTGATTATCAGATAAATATGAGGGGCTCCAGCGAGTTCAGGGAGCTGGGAGCCACCCTGACCTATATGGCCAATGAGCTTAGCCAACTGGACAATTACCGGAAGAAATTCGTGGCTAATATTTCACATGATTTCAGGTCCCCCCTTACCTCCATTAAAGGCTATGTTCAGGCCATGCTGGACGGAACCATACCCCAGGATATGCAGGAAAAATATCTGGGTATTATCCTGTTTGAAACAGAACGGCTTAACAAGCTTACAGCAAGCCTTCTTGAGCTGAACCAGCTTGAAAATAGAGGCGCCCTGTTGGATATCGTATCCTTTGATATAAATCATATTATAAAGAAAACTGCCGAAAGCTTTGAGGGTGCCTGCAGAAGTAAGAAAGTAACCTTGAACCTTGTGTTTGCCTCAGAGGAAACCTATGTGGATGCCGATGTTGGCAAGATACAGCAGGTACTATATAATCTTCTTGACAATGCAATAAAATTCAGCCACAACAACAGTAAGATCAAGATCTCAACCGAGGAAAAGGGAGAAAAGGTATTCGTGTCGGTTAAAGATTACGGAATAGGGATACCCAAGGACTCCATTAAAAAGATATGGGAGCGCTTTTACAAGACAGATGCCTCCAGGGGCAGGGATAAGAAGGGTACCGGCCTTGGCCTTTCCATTACTAAAGAAATAATCCAGGCACATAATGAGAACATCAATGTAATCAGTACCGAGGGGGTGGGTTCGGAATTCATATTTACTTTGAAGAAAACAGTCACATAATATATTAGTACGAAAGGAATGATTGTATGGAATATAGAAAAATGGATAACCTTGGTGTAGATGTATCCCTACTTGGATTTGGATGCATGAGATTTCCTCTTAAGAAGGATGGGAGCATTAATGCCGTGCGGGCCAGACAAATGATAGATCTGGCTTATCAGAACGGAGTAAATTATTTTGATACCGCATATGGCTACCATAACGGCGAAAGCGAAAGCTTCACCGGTTCCGCCCTTAAAAAATACGACAGAAAAACCTTTTACCTTGCAACAAAGCTTCCCCACTGGCTTATTAAAACAACCGAAGATGTCGAGCGCATATTCAATGAGCAGCTTGGCAGGCTTCAAACGGATTATATAGACTTTTATCTTCTGCATGCAATGAACCGTAACGCCTTTGACAGAATGGTATCCCTGGGCGCTCTGGAAGTTCTTGAACGGATGAGGACTGAGGGAAAAATACGCTTCATAGGCTTCTCATTCCATGATGATTATGATGCTTTTTCCTATATATTAAATTACCGGGCCTGGGATTTCTGCCAGATACAGCTTAATTATATGGATACTGAAGAACAAGCCGGCCTTAAGGGATATGAGCTTACCGAAAAATTGAATGTTCCCCTTATAATAATGGAGCCGGTAAAGGGAGGCCTGCTTTCCAGACTTCCCTCAGCGGCAATACGCAAGCTCAAGGCTCTGGATCCCGATAGGAGTGTTTCTTCCTGGGCGCTTCGCTGGGTTGCCTCTCTTCCCAACGTTAAAGTTGTATTAAGCGGGATGTCAAGCAAGCACCAGGTACTTGGCAATCTGTCCACCTTTGACAGCTTCGTTCCGCTTAGTGACAGAGAGCGGCAGACAGTGGATGAAGTGGTTAAATTTTTAAACAAAAGAATAAAGAATGGCTGTACCAATTGCAGATATTGTATGCCATGCCCCGCCGGAGTGAATATTCCTCATAACTTCCGTATATGGAATGATTACGGGGTATATAGAAATCCCTATCATACCAGATGGCATTGGCTCTACGGAATAGATGATTCAGCCAAAGCAAAAAACTGTATCGAATGCGGCCAATGTGAGCAGGTATGCCCTCAAAAGCTAAGCATTCGAGAGAATCTCAAATCCCTCCAGGAAGAGATAGATAATGTGGTTGCATCGCTGCCTCAGGAATAAATGCCGGAATGTAAGTTCAATTAAATATAATATGAGAAATATAACTCAGGATTGTTATAAAGGCACATTTCGTCATAAATGAATAAGGGGCTGTTGTTATGCAACAGCCCCTTATTGCTATATATCTAAGCCTTTGTGATTTCGAATAATTCTTATTCCTTTTTAATCCCAGCTGTACCTGTGCAGCTGTCCCTCAATACTTAGGCCCTCAAAGCCGTTCTGCCTGAGCGCTTCATAAAGTATGACGGCCACCGAGTTTCCAAGATTAAGGGACCTTATTTCTCCTATCATCGGAATCCTTATGCAGTTCTCCCTGTTTTCAAGCAAAAGCTCCTCGGGTATGCCGGCGCTTTCCTTTCCGAACATGATATAACAGTCCGGCTCGTATCTCACCTGGGTATATACCTTTCGTGCCTTGGTTGTTGCCATGTAGAGCTTGATATCTTTATTTCTCTCAAGAAAATCCCGGTAATTATTATATACTGTAACATCAAGGTCCTTCCAGTAATCAAGCCCCGCTCTCCTTAAATGCTTCTCACTTAAGGAAAATCCCAGGGGCTTAATAAGATGAAGTCTTGTTCCTGTTGCTACGCAGGTTCTTCCTATATTTCCTGTATTAGCAGGTATCTCAGGTTCCAGCAGTACTATGTTCATGCTCTTATTCACCTTTTAGGGCAATATTAAACTCTATTGCCTTATTGTTCTCGTATATAAGAGGAATGCAAATGTTTTTTGCATAGTTGTTGGTGAAGGATATTGTCCCGTTGCCCACGGTGGGCGGGGTTATATCTATCGCAATACCTCTTGTTGAAAAAATGGTTGCCGTATTCCCCATAATCATATTTCCCAGCTCGCATATTGCACTTTTTGAGATATCATCCATTACGGGAACAGGCATCTGCATCATTCTGGATGCGATATCACAGGCTATCTTGGTTTCGAATGCTATCATTACCTGACCGCGTATCTCTCCTGTGAAGCCGATAATTATTATCAGCGTATTCTCCAAAAATAAAGGATCCTTAATATAGGGCTTGCCCAGTCTTGTGTCTACAAAGCACATCTCCTTAAGTATTCTAGTCGATGCCATCAGGAACGGATTCAAGTGCTCTGATTTCAATAATGTCATCAGATTATCCTCCTATGTAGAAGTAAAAATTATATGTTAAGTTTATGCCTGGTTACAAAGCGTTCAATTCTCTCAAGGGCAAGCTTCAGATTATCTATGGAATAAGCATAAGACACCCTGATATAGCCTTCCCCGCAAGCGCCAAAGGCAGTTCCGGGAACCACTGCCACCTTCTCCTCCTTAAGCAGCTTTGTTGCAAATTCATCGGAAGTCATTCCAAGGCTCTTAATTGACGGAAATACGTAAAATGCCCCGAAAGGCTCAAAGCATTCCAATCCAATGCTCCTGATTGCATGTACAAGATAGCGTCTGCGCTTGTCATAAGCATCCCTCATCATTTCCACGTCCGGGTCACCGTTTCTAAGAGCTTCGACACCGGCATACTGGCTCGTGGTTGGTGAACACATTATGGCAAACTGATGAATCTTAATCATTTGCTCAATAATATTAGCAGGTCCCGTTGCATATCCGAGACGCCAGCCCGTCATGGCATAGGACTTTGAGAATCCGTTAATAACGATTGTCCTTTCCTTCATTCCCGGGAATGAGGCAATGGATACATGGCTGTCTCCGTATGTAAGCTCGGAATATATCTCGTCTGATATAACAAACAGGTCCTTTTCAATTATTATGTCAACAATATTTTTAAGGTCTTCATAATTCATTACAGCCCCGGTGGGGTTATTAGGGTATGCAAGCACCAGCACCTTGGTCTTGTCGGTAATTGCATCTAAAAGCTGCTGCCTTGTCAGCTTAAACTCATTCTCACCCTTAAGCTCTATTACCACAGGTACTCCCCCTGCAAGAATTGCGCAGGGATGGTAGGAGACATAGCAGGGCTGAGGTATCAGCACCTCATCCCCGGGATCCAGCATGGCCCGAAGCGCGATATCTATAGCTTCACTGCCGCCGATAGTAACAATTGTCTCATGCTCATAATCATAAGACAGGCCGAATCTTCTGTGCAGGTATCTGCATATTTCTATTTTCAGCTCTTTAAGTCCTGAATTGGAGGTATAAAAGGTTCTGCCCTTTTCAAGGGAGTAGATTCCTTCCTCCCTGATATGCCATGGCGTATCAAAATCCGGTTCCCCGACACCCAGGGAAATGGCATCCTTCATATCATTTACTATATCAAAAAACTTACGGATTCCCGAAGGCTGAATCCCGGTAATTATCTCAGATAACGGATTCCTCAAGGTGTGATCAACATCCTTTCCTCATGCCTGGTTTGAACCAATGGCAGTCCATGCTCCTTGTACTTCTTCAGTACAAAATGGGTTGCGGTGCTTAATATCGCTTCCATTGGCGCAAGCTTCTCCGATACGAATTTGGCTACCTCCCGCATGGTGGAGCCCTCTATTATGACTGTAAGGTCGAAACCTCCCGACATAAGGTATACGGATTGCACCTCGTCAAACTGATATATTCTTTCCGCAATTTTATCAAAGCCAAGCCCGCGCTGAGGCGTTACCTTTACCTCTATAAGCGCCGTAACCCGCTCACAATTAACCTTATCCCAGTTAATCAAGGTGGGATATCCGCAGATTACGGTTTCATCTTCCATTTCCTTTATTGTCCTTACTATTTCTTCTTCTGTGGTTCCAAGCATAATTGCCAGATCTGCCGCCGATATCTTGCTGTTTTTATCAATTGCCTTTAATATCTTTTCTTTCATACAATATACACATCCTTCTCTTTTTACTAACCGGCATGCTTTGCGCGGCTATACTAATCATACAACCTTATATAATTCATCCGCTTTCGGCGGCTCAAGAAAGCGCCTTTCATCCCCGTTTTTAATTATCCTGTCATTCCCTTTTGTAATACGGCCTATGACGGCAGCTTCAATCCCCTCGGATTCTAAACGCTCCACCAGCAGATTGGCCTTATCCGTAACAATCAGCATACATCCGCTGGATATCAGCATATAGGGATTGATGTCAAAAAACTCGCAGATTTCAACCGTCTCCTGCTTAAGCCGGATTTTCTCCAGGTTTACCTCAAGGCCTGCTCCGGAAGCTGCTCCGATTTCCCATAACGCGCCGAATATTCCGCCTTCCGTGACATCGTGCATCGATGTCACGCCAACCGCTCGTGCAATTCTTGCCTCGGGCACCACGGATATATGTTCAAGCAGCCGTTCTGCTCCTACGATAAAGCTTGCCGGGTATTTTGCCAAAAGCTCCGTCTTCTTTTCCCTGGCAATGATGGCTGTCCCCTCAAGCCCTGCCCATTTTGTCATTACAATTTCCTGACCCGGAACGGCTCCTGCTGTTTTTATTACTTCGCCTTCCTTAATGCTTCCTATTCCGGTTACTGTTATGACGGGCTGGCTGACAGCTCTTGTAACCTCGGTATGCCCTCCGATTATTTCTATATCAAGCTGTCTGCAGACAGCCTCTATATCCTGCATCATGGTCCTTAAGCTTTCTTCCTTAAATCCCACCGGCAGCAATATGGTCAGCATCATCCCGATTATGTCTGCGCCGTTGGAAGCCAAATCATTGGCAGTTACATGGATGGCCAGGGTTCCGATATCCTGCACTGTACCGGTGATGGGATCCGTCGACAGCACAAATGCCTTGCCCCCGCCGGCTGCTATAATACTGCAATCCTCGCCTATTGCAGGCCCTACCAGCACCTCAGGCCTTCTTTTGCCTATCTGGTTTAATATGGACCTTTTTAGTACTGTTTCACTTACCTTACCTGCTTCCATATATACATCCCCATCACATCTGTGCCAATTAATTATTCGGCCTTAACATCCCCTGGGTTCCGGGCTTAATCCTGTATAATATCCGGGATTACATCCATCTGCAGCTGGCCGTCCGGATTCGTCCTGTTATTATTAATTGACTGGCTTTCTATATTATTCTGCTGCTCCTTGGGTTTGGCCGTGTTGGTATTCTTAGGCTTTTCTTCCTTGGTACCAATGGTAACATAACGAGGCTCCGCACTGTAAGAGCTTGTATTCACCAGCGTCCTGCTTACCTCAACGTTATTCTCGTATACTATCTTGTAAAGCTCAGCCTTATAACCCCTATGGGCGGATTGTGTAACCTTCCTGTAGCTCTTGGGCTTGGTAGGATCCTCCTCGATAACATCCGGCGGAGGCGAAGTTTCTTTCAATATCCTGGTTTCAAATTCCAGTCTCCTGTTTACAGTGTCCCGGGTCTCGTGCCCCCATACATTAAAGGTTATTTTCCTGTCATTCGTGTATGCTTCGATAAGAATCGGCGCATCCGTATTGTTTTTAATCTTCAGGTCCTTATAATCCTCGGAAATTGCCGCATCCCTGGATACCTCCACATAGCTTACCGTCATTGAATGAGGAAATCTTTCCACAATCTCAAGCTCGGAAAATAAAGACGCATTATACAGGGTAGTGGTTACCTGGCATGCTCCTCCGCCTACGCTGTCTACCACCTTGCCCTGTCTGTAGGCGCCTGCAACATAATATCCGTTCTCGGCTGAAAAGGGTGTAAGGTAATCATGCGCGGAGAATATCTCTCCCGGATACAGCACAATATTATTCAGCAGTCTTGCGCCGTTGGCAAGATTAGCCGCCCTGCCTTCTGCAGAATCGGTATATTCCGTGGTAAAGGTGCCGAGTATGGTATTGCATTGCTCAACAACCTCCCTGGTAAACAAGGGCACATCCTCTTCCATTACCGCATTGACCACCAGGTCCAGACGGTTCCAGTTGTTAAATATCGCATCAACAACCGCGTTCACGGTAGCATCAACATTAACCATGCTGCCGTTTACATGATCGGTATAATAAAATTTGCCGTTTCTTCTGGTTACAGTTGCGTTGATTGGCTGAATATTGTAAACCGTTGCCTTTTTTGCAACTATATCCATAAGCTTTTCTTCGTTTATAGTAAAGGTAAGGGGATATACCTTTTTTCCGTGTTCAATATCCTTTAAATCCTTGTATCTTCTTATAAGATTACCGGCTGTACCCAGAGATAAAGCCTGCCTGATATTATCATTGGGCTTATACTTGTAATCCAGCTCTCCAAAGGTCGTATATGCAGCATTGTTGCCCACTAAGATTGCAATCTGCTTCTTTCTTAAGCCTCTGACAAACTCGTCAACCGCCGACTTGGCTTCCCTTGCAGTCATTCCGCTTACATCAACCGTATCTATGAACACACCCTTGGCTATTCTTACATCGTCTTCGGCAGCAGCCGCATATGCCTTCCCCGACAACATCAGGGCCAGCAATATAAATAATATCGCAGATGACCAAATTACCTTTCTGCTCATTATTAATCCTCCTTGTAAATTACAGACAACCAACAGTGACCTTATAACATCTTATGAAACTTCTTCCTATTTTACCATATAAGACGGATTTATCAAGCATTATATGCATGTGACCGGCTTGTGACAAAATTACCGGACCGTTCGTCACATTGACATTTGACTATCCTTTATGTATATTAATTAAGTAAACTGATAATATAAGGAATCGTCATAGAAAGTACTAAAATTACTATTATGACGGTGGAAATTATCTTCCTTGTTCTCTTGTTGTGCAGATTAATCATGCTATCACCTCTTTCATTGGGCTTATAACCTTCCATATTGAGAAAGGCCGTGTATTCTATGGAATTGATAGTTAATTTTGGTGTCCTTATAATATTTGCCGTATGGCTTCAATATAAAATGCGAAAAGCGGACAGGCTGTCAAATAAGAGCAGCCTTCAGTTCTGGGAAAAGGAAAGGCAGGCCAACCTGTCCCGAAGGGCCGATATAAGCGACCTTGAATATATTACTGTCCCTGCGGACAGCCTTCCTGTGTCGGATACTGCGGATGCAACAATCAATTCCTACCGGGATACGATACTTTCCCTGTCTGGTAAGAAGGTCGTCAATCTTACCGGATTAACCAATACCGAATTAAAGCTTAAATATGGCCCTGCAAACCTGTCCCTGCTAAGCGAGTATGACAATAATTATATCATCCTTGTAAGCATCCTGCAGAAATGGGGAAAGCGGCTGCTTGACAAAGGATATATGGCCGAGGCCGCTTCTGTGTTCGAATTTGCTGCAAAATGCAAAACCGATGTTAAAAGCACTTATAAGATGCTTGCAGGAATTTATAAGGAGCAGCATGCTCCCGATAAAATAGATGCATTAATCGATATAATTCCTCTAACCAATATAACCGGCAAATCTGCCCTGATACAGGAGCTTTCATCAATCAGGGATTCTTAGTATTCCCATAAAGCTCTGCCCATATGCCTGCGGCAGATTAATCATTCCGTCCTTTAACAGGCATAACCTTAAATGCCGTAATAGTATTCTATTCTATTTTTTTTATTACATCAAGGTTTTTTTGTAATAATCACAGTCATCCTTAAGAAAGCAGGCCATGCACTTCGGATTTCTTGCAGTACATATGCTCCTTCCATGTGTTATTATCTGCAGATTATATGCTATCCATCGTTCTTTGGGCAATATTTCCATCAAATCGAACTCGACCCTGACAGGATCCTCCTCCTTCGTAAGGCCAAGTCTTTTAGAAACCCTCTTTACATGGGTATCCACTACAATACTGGGTTCTTCGTATATGTTTCCCCGGATTACATTTGCAGTCTTTCTTCCCACACCAGCAAGGTTTGTAAGCTCTTCAATGCTTTTTGGAACCTCTCCGTTATATTGGGCAAGAAGCTGTTTTGCACATTCTATGATGTTCTTAGCCTTGTTCCTGTAAAAGCCCGTTGAATATATATCCTTCTCAAGCTCTGCCGCATCTGCGCGGGCAAAGTCCTCCAGGTGTGTATATTTCTTAAAAAGCTTTGCCGTTACCTCATTAACCCGGTCGTCTGTACACTGTGCGCTCAATATTGTTGCAATCAGCAGCTGCCAGGGTGTTTCATGATTTAAAAAACATTTAAAGTCCGTTCCGTATTCCCCGGCAAGGGCATCTGTTATTCGCTCCGCTTTTTTCTTCAATCCCCGCTTTGTATCCTTCATCTTATTATCCTTCATCTGTTTCCCCTTGTCCTTCTTATGCGTATACAAGTCAAATTATATAACTTCAAATTTATTAACTATATTCCATTTTACTAAATATATCCGCTGTGCCCCGTATGTCAATCAAGCTCATCCAGTTCAGTTTTACTAAATATATCCGCTGTGGCCTGCATGTCAGTCAAGCTTATCAAGCTCCAATTTGTTAATATTCCCATTTGTCCTGCTTATGAATAATAATCCTTGCATGATTATTAATCGGGTCCCTGACACTGTAGTCAAAGCATACCAGCACCGGTTCTTTTACAGGTAACCTGACTGAGGACAAATCGGAAGACAAATTAAATACAGGCTGATTGTCTGCATTCCTTTTGCCGGCGGATATGTCGTCTGTTATTAATTCAAAGACATTATAATTAAAAAGTTCAACCGCCGACAGCCTTTTATCCAGCTTAAGCTCTTGTCTTATGCTTTTTACCCGGGCATAATCAAGCTGCTCCGGCGCATAGTCCGGGCGGTTCCCCACTCTTTCCGTCAGGCACATGTCAAGGAACAGGATTTCACCAAATAAACCGGTACCGTTCTCAGGCTCTTTGCGCACTATCACAATTTCCCTGTAAAAATCCATTAATATCTCGTATCTTTTAAATCTGTTATGGGAAATGACATCAAGCCCATGCTCCTCATAATAATCGCTGAGACTCAGATAAAGCTCCATGGGGCTTTTAAATATATTCTCCAGGTACTTCATTGAATATATAAACTGGCCGCTGTTATAGTAGGTTTCAACCATAGCCGATACTCCCTTAAGCCTTAACAGCTCATCATAGGACAGCCAGCGGCTGCAGAGAATTTCATAGGGAGGGGTACTGCTGTAAACAAGGCCCCACCTTTTGCTTTCCTCTTCCATAGGCGACCCCTTAAGAACCTTTAAAAAGCCAAGCTGGAGCTGATTGGGGGACAGCCGGTATACAAAATCAAAGGACTTCGAAAATGAATCGAAATCTTCATAGGGAAGGCCGGCTATCAAATCCAGATGCTGATGGATATTATGCCCGTTGCCTATTGCCTTCACATTCTTCGAAAGCCTGTTAAGATCCATCCTCCTGTTGATTGCCGCAATTGTATCCGGATTGATTGACTGAACGCCAATTTCAAGCTGCACCAGCCCGGGACGCAGCCCTGAAAGCAGCTCAATTGCTTCCCTGTCAAATAAATCGGCAGCTGCTTCAAAATGAAAGCCTGTTATGCCGTTATCATTGTCCTTTATAAACCTGATTATCTCAATTGAATGGCCCTTATTGCAGTTAAAGGTGCGGTCTACAAACTTCACCTGTTTTACCTGACTGTCGAGGAAGGCCTTCAAATCCGCCTTTACATGCTCAAGGCTCCTGAACCTTACGGTTTTATCAAGGCTCGACAGGCAGTAGCTGCAGTTAAACGGACAGCCCCTGCTGCTTTCGTAATATATGATCTTATTCCTGAAAGCCTCCAGGTCCTCATAGGGAAATACAAGCTCATCCATATTAAGGGGCTCCCCCGGCATGGTTACGGTAACCTCGTCTTTATCAGCTTCCTCAAAACGGATGCATGCGCTCTTTTTAAAGGCAAGCCCTCTGATATGCTTTAAGCCCTCCGAATCATCAGAATCTATATGTTCCCTTCCCCGGATATAATACTGTACCAATTCCCGGAACGGCTTCTCGCCTTCCCCGATTATGATGCCGTTAAGCTCTCTGCATTCCTTCAGGCATTCTTCCGGGTTATATGAAACCTCCGGCCCCCCGAACCATATCTTAACCTCAGGTATAAGCCTTCTGATATCACAGATAATCTGCCTTATCAGGCTTATATTCCATATATAGCAGGAAAAGGCCACCACATCCGGCTGTTCCTTATAAATACCCTTAATTATCTCCTCAGGCAGATTGTTTATTGTATATTCTGCAATTCGGATATTCTCTTTAAAGCCTGCTGCATTTGCCCTAAGGCTGTATACAGCCAGGTTGGAATGTATATACTTTGCATTGACTGCTGCCAATAATATCTTCATACACAGGCTTCCTTCATTATATTGTTAATAATACGGCACGTAAATAATACGGTACGGTGTTAATATGCAGCCTCTATAAAATAATTATATTTGCCTTTCTTCAATAGTACAAGGGCAATCCCCGAAAATATACGCAGCTTCTGGACATATTGCCTGCCTTGTGATATAGTTGACTTTGTTTATAAAGAATATAAAGTACTTCAGGTAATTTCTGACCCTAATGAATAAATTACCGGTAAAGTTCTTATGAGAAAGGAGCAGCATGACAGCAGCTTATGTTATCTTTTGAACCGATTAATGCTGATAATATACTAAAAACATCCGAATATTTCAAGTACAAGCTTAGCAGAACCTCCGACTATACTATCGGAGCCATGTATATGTGGCGTGATTTTTATGATACCTGCTTCACTATATACAATAACATGATCTTTTATAAGGTAAGATTTATGGGCAGGACAGCCTTTACCTTCCCTGCAGGAAGCGGGGATCTGGACGGGGCAATGAATGAGCTTAAGGAGTACTGCAAATATCATNNAAGCTGTAGAGATCCTTACAAAGAAATATAACGCTGAGATTCTATGTCCTCCAAACAGGGACTGGTCCGACTATCTGTATCTGGCCGAGGACCTTGCTTATATGGCAGGGCGCCGATTCAGCGGCCAGAGAAACCACATTAACAAATTTATACGCCTATATCCCGATTATCGTTATGAGAGGATAAATTCCTCCAATCTTGACAGGGTTATTGAATTTATGGTTAACTTTCAGCTTAATTACGGAAAGGATTCGGACCTGGCAAAGGAAGAGATGAGAAGAGCTATGGAGCTTATGCCGTATGTTGAGAAATTCAAGCTTAGCGGCGGCTTCATAGAGGCGGATGATAAAATCGTGGCAATGACAGTTGGAGAAGTGATTAATGACACCATGTACTGTCATATAGAAAAAGCCGACAGGAATTATCCCGGCGCCTACCAGATGATAGTGAAGGAATATGCGTCGGATATGCTTTCTTACGGTATAAAATACATCAATCGTGAGGAGGATGTGGGAGATGAGGGGCTCAGGACCTCAAAGCTGTCCTACCACCCCGTGGAGATACTTGATAAATATTGCGTGCGCATTAATAATTAAAAAAACTTATAACGGGGCCTTTCCTCCCTGAGTAAATAATACCTCAGATAGTCGTCGGCAAGTATTG
>DCTS01000059.1:0-44016 GCA_002329645.1 Lachnoclostridium sp. UBA1434
TAGCTCCTGTCAGCTTAAGCAACTTTATCCATATGTCGGCTGCCGTTTTATTTTTGGCATATACAGGAGTGCCGTATTTCCTAAATTGCTTGTAAAGTTCTCCCTTTTCCAGACATATGACAAATACACGGTAACCTTTCTTATTAAAGACCTTTGCTAAATTAAGTCCCAGTAAAGGGGCTCCGGTAAGCGTACAACTGTGAACAACCAGGATGATCCTGTTACTTTTTTTTATTAAACTCATTGTCTTTTTCTCCGACTAGTACTGCATCCGGTCATACATCATCTGATGATCCCGATGCTAAATGCTGTAAATTACATCCTCCAGTGAAATTATTGGGCAATCCGCAGTCTTTGATAATTCTTTCCTTATTTCATCAAAATCAAAAAATGCGGTGACAATAATGGCATCCGTCTTATCCAGTTCATCCTCCGGGGAAATAATGTCAACTCCTAAATAAGTACCTCCCGCTTTTTTATCAATGCCATATTTAACCTTAACCGGACAGACCTTTAATTCCTCCAGCAACCGGTTTCCCAGTTCACCCATGCCGTATACTGATATTTCTTTGTAATTTTCTCTTAAAAAATATTCAGATATACTCTTGCCTTCACTCTTTAGAATCAGCCATTGATTAAGCAGGTTATAATAACCCTTAAACTTCTTGACCTTATTCTTCTGAAACTTTACTTCCTTATTCATCAAATAACTGACACCTGCTGCACCTGCAGCTATACCAGCTGTAGCTGCCAAAACTGAAATAATACCTTTTTTCATTACTCTTTCATCCCTTCTTCTAATTTATTATCTACCAGAGCCTTTCTTACGGCACGAAGATAAGCATAACCATATCTCTTGTCCGGTTCCAAATAATTACTCTCTCCCCATTCGTTCCAAGCATTAATAAATAAGTAATCGTTCCCCTCATTAAGACTTCTTCGAATATTCTCGGAGAGGTATTTTCCAAAGCTTGCAGGTGTGGAACCTTTTATTATTATACCTTTAATTCCTCTTCGCGGTGTATCATCATAATCTACAAAAACACCCCTGTATTCACTCTTTTTGTGCTTTTTATCAAGCATTTCCATATTAATCTTGTCATAATCAACAATATTACATATAAGTCTATTAAATACTCCTAATGATTTCACTTTATCACGCAATACATTTTTCAGAAGAGAGAATCTCTCCTCCTTTTTTATTCTCTCTCTTCTGGTCCTGCCCGGCTCAAAATCTACGGTTGCCTCCAGATATTTGCTTTTGCTGTACTTATCACGAGCAGTGAGCATATTAACAAAATGGATGCCAGCAAATCCGTTTTCAATTGCAAGCCTGTTCCATAACTCCAGCATATCGTTACAATAATCCATATATCCTGTCCTGTAGATTAAGAATATAGGCTTATTATCCTTTTTTATATATCTTTTATCCCTAAAAAATTCCAGTAAATACTCAAAGTGCTCCATCCATTCATCATGTCTGCCATATTCCTGTCTTATCAGTATTTCTTTCTCACCGGCTGCGCCATGCCAGGTTCTTGTCCATGGCTCATTTGCCCAGGAAAGGCAAAAATTAATATTTATGTCCTTGTTCCTTAATAAGTTTTCTATTGGTTTTTCCAGCAGCTTTTTTCCTCCGAACCAATAATGATAAAAGCAAAAACCATAAATTCCGTATTTTTTCGCCAAATCAGCCTGCCATTTCATTGTTTCAATATCAAGAAGGTCATAATAATTATTATTTAACGGATATCTTGGCTGATTATGTGTACGGTATAAGGATCTGGCCTTTTTAACATTATCCCATTCTGTAAAACCCTTTCCCCACCATTTGTTATTTTCCGGTATCTCATGAAATTGGGGCAAATAAAAAGCTATAAGTTTTATCCTCATAATAATTCCTTCCCGCCAATCTAAAATTTATAATATTGACATTTTACCTGAAATAATCCTCAATATCAATTTTAAATGTCAGCAGCATATCAAGATTTAAAACCTTGAGCCTCTGCTCCTTTTGTTGTACCTGGAAATACACATCACCAAAATATTTTTTGTTGCTTACAAGAATAACATCTATATCGTCCTTAATCTCATCAAATGCACATATTTTGTGACCTGTCAGAAGAATACTGCCCTTTTTATCGGGATTACTGTCAATTACATATCTGATAACCTTATTATTATCATTAACTCTTAAAAACTCGTTTCCTTTTAGCCCCGCACCCCATAATGCAATGTTATATCCTTTCTGCCTGCAATATTCCAGCAAAGCTTGTGCACGACCATGGGTCTCTTCATAAAAGTCCTTGTAATCGTAGGTTTCATTTTCTTTCTTTATATACCAGGCATGCAGCACCTCCGGCCCTATATCATTTAAAGAAGCCATTCTTAGAAACTTAGGTTCTGAAATTTTTTTTATATAATAATTATTAAGATAATTCGGACACAATCGATTTATATTTATGCTGATTTCCCTCATTTTTTCAATGGGAGGATCATCAAACTTATCCACGCATTTGCGCAACATATAAAAGCAATATCTAACAGAAAATATATAATCGAATTCTTCCCGGTACTTTTCATAAAAGCCCCGTTTCTTCGCACTGTTCAGTAATATCATTGCCGATTCCATTCGCTCAAAATGGTGAGTATTATTTTTTTCCTGAGTAGTCGAGTCCTCTCGAATATTATAGAAATATAATGCTTCATTAATCTTACTCATCTTTTTAGCATATAAAGGGTATAACGGAACCACAGCAAGGTCCTCATACTTAATGTTCTCTGCAAAAAACAGAGCATTGTCAATCAGGATGCTTCGACTTATTAATCTGCAAACCGGAAAAGCCGACAATGAGATTGCCAGCTTTTGCTTCTCCTCAGTTAAAACACCACTAATCTCAGTCCCGGCTTCCATTAAATATTTTTTTTCCCCTGTTTTCTCATATACCTTTAGCATGTCGCAAATTACTAAATCACTACCCTCATTAACAGCGGCAGAATATAACTTCTCACACATATCGACAGCTATCCAGTCGTCACCATCAACAAAGAGAATAAAATCCCCGGAGGCTGCCTTAATTCCGACGTTTCTGGCCCCTCCCTGCTTCACATTCTCCTTAAGATAGATGCATTTAATCTTATCGGTATTTTCTCTGCGGTATTTTTCCATAATCAACTCTGAATTATCCGGAGATGCATCATTTATCAGTATGATCTCTATGGCATTCAAGGTCTGGTTAACTAATGAATCAAGACATCTTTCAAGGTATCGCTCTACATTATATATCGGTACAATAATACTTACTTTTATCATCATTTTTCACTTCGACCTCCAAACCATTTTTTGTCCTTATCATAAGCCTCATCATAGGACAGCAAGATAAGCCTGTGCCTCTGATTTCGCTTGCCTTCCGGCGGAGGAGTCATATAGTCCCCGTACATCATTGTCAGATATGCGTCCGCATTGCCGGGAACCGGCAGGCTTGTATCCTCAAAGGGTACATACTGCACAGGCAGAATATCCGATTTCTTAAAATACATTGTCTTCTTATAGTGTGTCAGCAGGTCTGCCACATATTGCTCCTCCTTGCCCTGATACCTGGTCAGGGTTGCCTCCATTTTACGATGCAGCAACCGGAGGGGGATAAATTTCAACCTGTATCTTTCATGGTTGATTATCAGGCGTTTCCATGGGTTCTTTGTAGTAACAGCATGGGGAAGCAGTTTTCTGGACAACTTTGTCCTGAGCCTTTGTACCTCTTTCACCAGCTCTTCCCTCTTCTTATAATCCTCCGGTACAAAATCAAAGGGGAACACATCCACATGAAGCCCGTGGTGTATCTTCAAATCTTTTAATCTATACAGAACAAATGCGGTATTATATTTTCCTATCTGGTCAAAATTTCTGTAAAACCTGCTTCCCTTTCCCATTCTCTGATAATAATAACCCTTGCCTAATTCTTCTGCCGCAACTAACCTGAACCGTTCAAAATCCTCCCTGAGCATTCCAATATCGGCATCGTCATCCCATGGAATAAAGCCTTGGTGTCTGATTGCCCCCAGCGCAGTTCCGGCGGATAAAAAATAAGTTATATTATGCTTTTTGCATATTCTGTCTATTTCCTTCAGAATATCAAGAATATGTACATGTATCTTCTCAAGGTTATAATTATGGCTTAAATTAATATCATAGGCTTTGCCGTCTATTATTGTCTGAGGATCAGCTTTATTCTCAATAATTGCATCAAGGTCAAGGATTATGCCGTTATATCCCTTTTCTTTCAGAATTGCGTAATTATCAGCGTAATGCACTGCACTCATAATGATAATGACATCCGGTGCAGCCTGCAATACATCATCAATGCTTATGACCCTATGCCTGGGTGTCGCCATGGTACCATAAAGCTGCTTGTTCATATCAGTCACATAGCTTATATACTTTCCTTTGCTGTCAATTACATTGAGGAATGCAGTTCCTTTCAGTCCGCCGCCCCATATGGCAACCTTCATAGACTTATCCCGGTAGTATTCCAGTATTTCAATAATCTCGTCCTTATAGGATTTATAGTAATCTCCGAATTCATAAATTGCTCCCTTGTCCTTAAGATATTTGCTTAATCCCATCCCTGTCTCCTCCTAAAAAGCTACATTGTAAATCTTGCGTACTATATCTATAAATATCCTGCCCTCCGTTGTATCAAGCAGGCTGGTATCCAGATCCTCATGCCTGTAAACCTCTTCCCTGCCGGTCCCGGTTTTTATATAAATATAGTCCTCTGAAGCAAAGATATCCATTCCGTCTATATAATCATCATAACCCCATTGCTGTGCGTGCAGGCGTATCTTTGCGCTGTGTATGGGGTAATACTGGTAACGTATAACCTGCTTCATAAGTCCTGTCAGATCCTTATCTTCAACAATTGACAGGATTATATCGTTCAAATCCACAAGGCTTAATAAGCCGTCATAGGCTTTATACTCCTTGCCCTTCCTTGATATAATCAGCGGGATATGGGCAACAAGCTCCTTGTCCTTATAATACATATTATAGGTTTTTGTGCCGTTATCCTTCCTGTAGACAACCTGTGAATGATCGGAGAAAATCACCTTGGTTGTTCCGGTCCCCAAAAGCTCGTAATAAAAATCAAACTGCCTGTCCATATAATCCACACATTCCTGGTACTGTACAGCAATGCTATCAGGGAAATCTTCAATTCCCATATTGCTGAAGCCGCGTATTACCGGTTTGATCTCATGGAAGCCGCAGAGCATCGGGCAATGTATTTCATAGGGAAAATATATGAAGCTGAAGATTTTATCCTTATACTTCGCCTCTGCAAGAGAGCATGCCAGGTTCCATAGCTTCCTGGACATATATATCTGTATATCAAAATGCAGTCTGTAATCATCCTCCAGCAGCCTGTAGGCATCGGATACCATCCAGTTTATCCTGTATCCCAAATCATAAATCTGCTTTACGGCTTTAAACTCATCTACGGACCGCAGGAAGTTTTGAGAGTATACATTGCATTCCAGAGGATATTTGCCGAGAATGGCCGAAACCATACTCTCATAGGTGGTTGCCCCGGTAGAGTAAACATTGGTATAGATATCCGCACTGTCTATATATTTCTTAAGAACCCTGGGACTTCCGCTTTGGGAATCAATTACGTCCATTTGTCTCAGGGCGTCCACATAAAACATTGATATATCCTGCGTCCTGCCGGCATTTATGCTTATTATCTCCTTTAACAATTCATTGATCTCAGCCTTCAGCAGTATGTATTCCTTATAGCCCTCATACCCTTCCCTGATATATAAATCCATATAAAAAAATGCATAATAAAAATCCCTTATACCCAAATAATAGCTTATTATTTTATGCAGTATGCCGGCCTTTTCAAAATCCCTGTCCTCTGATTTCAGATTTTGCTGAAGGTCAAATATTTGGGTATATATACTTCTTTCATCGAAAAAATTATTATAGACCTCAAGCCCCCTCCTTGAAAGCTCCCCATATAAATCCACATAGCGGCTTGCGGGTGAAACCTCAAGAAGGCTGTCAATTATAGATTTTGCGCTGTTTTTGGAGGAGATGACAATAATCTCGGGATTATAATCCTTTATCTGCTCCGGAGCTATGATGGGGTATCCAAGAAATGATTTGCCCTGAAAGTCAGGATCAGAATCTATGACACAAACAAGATTTTGCAGGTAGGTTGCATATTTGCCTATCAGAACAGCTGTATGGCTGGAGGTGGTATTCATCCGTCCTGCACCCCAAAGAGCGCACTTTTTGCCGGCGCAATACTCGGTAAGAATTCCCTTGACCGACAGCTCCAGATTATCATTCATCTTATGCTCATCTACAAGCTCCACTCCGTGTCTTAACAGCATCTCATTCAGCCGCTCGTCAAACAACCGTCCCATCCCCTCCATGGTTTACTTTATCCTGTATCCTGTTTTGTCCAATTACATGGTAATACTTCCCGGATGCAATATCCGGTATCTTTTCTTATAAAATATTCTTCTTTATCAGATTAAGAAGCTGCTTGCTGCAGCACTGCATATCCATTCCGTTGTACAGCTTTTCTCTTAAAGCCTTTCGCTCATTATTGTATTCGTCAGGTCCTGTCAATGCAAGCTCTAAATCTTCCATATTCCTTACCTTAATTCCGGGGGTAAAATCATTATAATTAAAATACAATTCCCTTGAGGCCGACAAATATTCCTCGTAATCATAGGGGAAGAAAATAATAGGCCTGTCAGTTATAAGATAATCAAAATATATAGAAGAATAATCGGTTACCAATATATCAGCCAGGCTGCATAGAGGGTAGGGATCCGCATCCGGATCAGCTATTATGATATTATCATCATTGTACCCTGTAAGCTCATTCCTCAGCCTGGACTTGTGGTGAAGCTTTATGCAAAGAATAATATTTTCCTTCTTAAGAAAGTCTGAAAAATCCTGAAAATCAATAACATCAAGCAGCTTCCTTTCGCTGTCCCTGAATGTAGGCATGTAAAGCACTATCCTGCCTGATGAGCTCTTAAGGCTGTCTATAAGCTCCTTCTCCCTGCCGGTCAGATAAAAGGCTTCTGCATTGCATGTCAGCATATCAACCCTGGGATATGCCGATACAAGCACATTTCCGGTGTTAAATGCAGATGAGAATATCGGGCGGAAAAGCTCCGATGCGGACAATACATAATCGCCCGGTTTTTCATCGGAAAGCCTCCTGGGAATACCATGCAGCCTTTCCGGGAAGCTCCCCGGATTTCTCACTCTGTCATGTATATTGTCCTTTTGTATCTTTTTAAGAGGCAATCCGTGCCACAGATTGACTTTGACTGCCCCTCCCGACAAAGTATAGCATATATCCTTGGAATAATTATCATAAATATAAACCTTGGCCCGCAGGCAATGCCATATGCCGGACGGGCTGTACAGGTAATATGCACATAACCCGGAGCCTTTCAGTACCTTAATAATCTCTTTGTCTTTTGATATCCATACGGCTTTTACACCACAGCCCTTATCTCCTGCCGTATACAGATAAAGGTACTTCGGATTGTCTGCAAACCGGCGGCCGAATGTGCTTCCGAATACCCACAGCTGCTTGCTCCTGGGAAAAAGATGTGACAAACAGTATACGGGCAGCAAAAGCAACTGGCACCAATATAGGATTTCCTTAAGCAGTTTTTTCATAGTGCCTCTTACCTGTTACCATTTCTTAAGTATTGTCTTTCTTTCTATCGGATCAAGCGCACGAATAGCAGGATCATCATAGTAGGAATCATTAACTATGTGGGTAGTTGATATCTCCTCGAAGATTGCTCCCTTTTCCGAGGTGAAGGAATGCTTCTGTTCTCTTAATATCGTCTGTATATCACCCGGCTTTAAGGTTCTTTCCTCGCCTTCAATGTTTATTATCAAATCACCGTACAGAAGCTGAAATGTCTCTTCCTTAACCTTGTGCATATGATCCGGATGCTTCTGTCCGGGCAGTATAACCAACAGCTTCTTGCAGTATTCACGGTTTATTATGCTGATGATGATTGCACCCACCTGTCTGAAATGCTTCATTCCGTAATGATGGGAAAGCTCCACCTCAAACCTGTCTCCAAGGGCTATCCCTGCTTCATAAAGCATACCTTTGGCATCATGCACCACATTGCGTACAAGTCCGATATCAGTAATACCCTTTTTCTCAAGAAGGGCATCATTTGTCTTATAATCCCTTCCTGCTATTATTCCCTCCGAGAAATCTCCGCTGGGCATCTGCCTGCTGCCGCAGGGCATGGCAAAGAATACATCCTCCTGCATTATAGGCTCTCCCTGCTTAATGTCCCTCTTAACATATACACCCCTGGTCAGGGAATTCAAAGAATCCATCTCGTCCTGGCTAACGTACTTGGTATCACCCTTCTTCATCTCGCATATGGTTTTGGCTTCAAGAATTGATTTTACCCATTTATCGGCCTGGTCAGGATTCATAGAATATGAGTTCAGTTTTATAGTATCGGTAGGCAGGCCCACATGGCGCTCCATTATCCTGGCGCCCTTGGCAATTGCTATCATCGAAACTATAATGTCATCGGGGTCCTCATGTCCCGAATATCCAATCGTCACCTCAGGGTAACGCCTGCGCATCCTGGATATGAAATCAAGCTGGAGCCTGTCCCTTGGGGCGGGATACTCAGCTATGCAGTGAAGAAATGCAAATTCACGCTTTCTGTGTGTAAAGAAGTTATATATCTTATCAATATCCGATAAGGTCTTGCCTCCGGTAGATATTATCAGCGGCTTATGAGTCTGGGCTATCCTGGTAAGAAGCGGCCAGTCCATTGCGCTGCAGCTTGCCACCTTGATTATGTCAATTCCCATATCCATGCACCAGCCCACACTGTCCTCGTCAAAGGGTGTGCTTATTGCAAGCATTCCCTCATCATGAATTGCATCCACAAGCCGGTTAAAATCCTCATAGCTTAGCCTTGTTTCCAAAAACCGTGAAATATGCTTAACATCCTTCCTTTGCATGTAGTCCGGATGTATAAAGGTATCCAGATTGCGGAACTGCAGCTTTACCGCAGCCCTGATATTATACTTTCTGACAATCCTGCTCATTTCGCTTATTATATCAATGCCATGCTCCAGGCTTCCCTGATGGCTGTTTGCCATTTCAAATATAAACAAATCGTCAAATATATGCTTAACCTCGTTCATACTAATACCTCCTGTGTATACTGCTTCATGGATGTCTGCTAATATATATATCGACTTATTTCCGGTAGAATTTATGTGAAAAGACAGGAAAAATCAATCTTCTTCATTTATTTAACTGCCGATATTTGATTAAGGATTTTATCCATAAGCTCAGTGGCCTTTTCAGATAATGAACTGATTTCATTTATATATTTATAAGCCATCTGATATTCCCCCAGCCTGTACAGAACTAATGCAATATTATACAGTGTGGCATCATCCTTTGGATAATAGGAATTCCAGTCAAATACAAGTATATTCAAGGTAATCCTCCATTCGTAAGGAGCCCTGCTAAAGGCTCCTGAATATGCATGCGTAGAAATATTAAAATATCTGTTACGAAAGGATATCAAGCAGGTATCCGATACCCAGCATTTTATCATCTACATAGAAGTCGGCATTGGGCTTGCCGAAATGCAGCTCATGATATTTTAACCCCCAACCGGCAAGCTGGTGCTTTGTTATATCGCTCCAGTCCATCCCCGTAACATATCCTCTGGCGGTATGGAGTATAATTTCATTTCCCATATCATACAGCTTGTTGACAACCCTAATCATATCCGTATCCGGTTCCGATAAGGCATAATTATTGGCAGGCTGCAGCCTGGCTATTACACCGTCGATATCGAAAACAAAGCGCTTGCCTCCCTTAAGGATTGACAAGGCAGCCTCTGCTTTTCTGAACTCCTCTTCTGTATCTATATCGTAGTTTTTATCCATTTCATAGCCAAGAATTCTTTTCCCTGTCATGGAATAATCATCCAGTATGACCCTTCCCCTTACCACGTCAATACATGCATTCTGGTAGTATACCCTGGGGAGGCTCTGTCTTGGCATATTGTAGCATTCGGGAATATCCTTCATAACAGGCGTAATAAAACCCGACTCATCCTTAAACCACATCTTGTACGGGATTTCTTTGGCAGGAGCCATGCTCCTTACCGAATCTGCCGCCTCGTTTTCAAGCAGCAGCTTTATCATATTATCAATGTCGGCAACCCTTCGAACAGGATATGTGGGCCTTAAGTGGACCACTATGTCGGGTACCATATCCTCCTGTTCCTTAAGAAACGTCAGGCAATGGTAAAATACCTCAATATCCGCTGCCGTATCTGTTGCATATTCAGCCGGACGCAAAAAAGGAACCTCGGCGCCGTATTCTTTGCCGATTGCGGCATAGTCCGGTGAATCTGTGCTTAATATTACTCTGTCGATATATTTTGATGCCCTGGCGTGCTCAATCGAATATGCAAGCATGGGCTTACCGGCTATAGGCCTTATGTTTTTATGAATAACAGACTTGGACCCGCTTCTTGCAGGGATTATCGCAATTATATTCATTGGGGCTTTATGTCCTCCTTTTATATCATATAAATGTTTTAAGCTCATTATATGCTTTATCAAGAAGAGGGGCTATCCTTTCCCCGGAGCTAATGATTGCTTTATAAATCATTTCAGCATGTTCATATGTTTTAAGCTTATTTTTCTTCTCATCCTTGGAATAAATATATAGCTCCGCCATCTTTTCGGTTGTTGCTTCCGCCATATCCCAGTCCACAAGCTCATACACGTCCTTGGATTCAATTATTCCATTGTATGTGCTGAGTTTATCGACCTTAATCAAACTGGACCTTGTCTCTGTGATTGACTTCTCGTATTTTTCGAGGAGCTGCCCGCTTATATGCAATGCTTCCCGGGCAAGCCTTAATATTTCCATTAAATCCTCTTTGTCCTGCTCTATAAGCCTGAGCAAAAGACTTAGTTCCTCCTTGTTTATTGCCGGTTCAAGTCCCGACAGAATCCCAGCGCAGTCAATCTCCTTCGTGCAATATTTTTCAATTGCTTCCCTGAGGGTCATTATTGTAGTGCCCTTTATCTTGGCGCCCCCCTCTGTGGCATCTATTACCTCGCTGCCCTCAAACAATGCGACGGCATCCTCAAACCATCTTATGTAGACATACCAGTCATATCTTGTTTTTATGGGGTTGCCGTATATATCCTCCACCATCTCCGTATATAATCCGGCATTGCTGAAATCCACCGAAATACCGCCGGCGTGCGTGCAATCACCCTGATATGCCAGGTCCTGTCCGACCAGAATAATCCTGTTAAAGCCCAGGGTTTCGCAGATTGTGAAGGCTCCCGTTGCAACGGAACCACCCGAATGGAGTGCTCCTGTCTTTTTCCCGATTTTATTATACAGAGCTTTTATATACCCTTCTATACAGTAAAATGTTATCCTGCTTTTATTTCTCCGAAGATTTTCAGTCCTGCAGTCAGGGCGCCCAAATATGGGAATATCGCAGCATCTTGGATCATTAAGATGCTTCATGGACTTCTTCGGATCCAGGGTTACAATAAAATCAGGCAATATTTCATGGGCAAGCATATATTTTACTGCCGTATCAACGGCAAATATGACCGACCTTCCTTTTGCCTTCTTCAGTTCCTCAATATTTTTATCAAGGGACGGCCCTGCAGCTACAATAATTGCAGGAACATCGGACGGGAATTGCTTTTGTAAATCCGTGACAATATTGCTTACAGGCATAAAGCTCATATTTGCCAGCATATTGGTTACAAGCCTGCTGCTGATTGCGATATCGGTGTTCTTATTAACTACCACTCTGTTTGCATTATCTCGCATAATACTGTAAAAGCGATTAAGGTTTTCAGGAAACATGTTGTTATATTGAGGATGTATACAAATAAGCTGGGACTTTAAATTAACCCAGTCAACTGTATTGCCTAAAACATTCTTCAGCTCAATATCATTAATTCCCTCCACGGTCAGGGATATTTCAGGATTTTCCAGGATGTCAGTTAAATCATAATTTTCCAGGCAATAGTAAAACAGTTGAGGGCTGGGCTCATATATGGCTAAAAAACCCCTCCCCTTCAGCTTTCCGGCGATTTCACGCACAAAGCACCCGTTGCCGAGTCCGAACATAGCTGCTGTTATTCCAATGTTTTGCATATTATATTGAAGCGCCCACCTTGAAGCTTCATAGACCGGTGAGTATATACTGCTTAATCTATATATTCCTTCATCGGATTTTATTACTAAAGTAGTATCATTATCCAATGTCTGAACCATTTCTATTATCAGGCTGTTTTGACTGCCATCCCTGATATGCTGCTGCATCCTTTCATACAGATATGGCTTTGCTTCCTCAATTGCCTTAAGATTCTTTTCATAAACAGTCATCTTTCCCTACCTCTTTACGCAATAGTATCTATGTACTCCTGCAGCTGCCCGGAGATTTCATAGACAAGTATATCCGCTAACAGGACACTGTCTCCGCTTTCCATTGCATTCATGGCATCCTGCAGATTGCTTATAAACCTTTGCGGATCCAATCTTATACTGCCCGCCGCATTAGCTGCAAAAAGCCCATCAGCCGCAGTCATCAGTTCTCCTAAAACATCATTAAATAATTGATAGCCCTTTTTTAATTTCTGCTGGTATAACAGGTCGGCAACATTCTGCATCTTCTCGATCAGCTGAAGAATGCCCTTGTCTAATTCCTTCATAATCCGGAGCCCTCACACGATATAATCTTTCTTTTATATATTTGAAAAACAAATACTAACATTTCTTTAAAAAAGAAGCGGGGTTGATTTTGGTCAACCCCACTCCCTGATGCGTAGAAATTACTGTAATAGTGAAAGTACACCCTGTGTTGATTGATTGGCTTGAGCAAGCATAGCCTGAGCTGCCTGCTGGAGAATGACGTGCTTGGAGTAAGCCACCATCTCTGCAGCCATATCAACGTCACGAATACGGGATTCTGCAGCCTGCAGGTTCTCTGCTGTGTTGTCAGCGTTAGCAATAGTATGTTCCAGTCTGTTCTGCAGAGCGCCGAGCTTGGACCTTACCTTGGAAACTTCAGTAATAGCCTTATCCAGTACAGATAACTGTGCCGTTGCCTTTGAGAATGAAGATACCTTTGTCTTAACGCTATTGATGCTGAGTGCCTTTGCTGTCATGCTCTTGATCGTAAACCGAATCTTCTGATCCTTGTTTGCACCAACCTGAATATTCTTTGCATTGAACTTTCCGCTAAGCAGCTTGATCTTGTTGAACTCTGTCTCCTTGGCAATTCTTGTTACTTCACAGGTTAAAGCTTCAAGCTCATCCTTGATTGCCTGACGGTCAGTTGAAATATTGGTGTCGTTTGCTGCCTGAACAACTAATTCCCTCATCCTCTGAAGTATTGCATGGGTCTCATTAAGAGCGCCTTCTGCAGTCTGTATCAGGGAGATGCCGTCCTGGGCATTGGCTGAAGCCTGAGTAAGACCTCTGATCTGTGCTCTCATCTTCTCTGAAATTGAAAGTCCTGCTGCGTCATCGCCTGCGCGATTGATTCTGTAACCGGATGACAGTTTCTCTGTCGATTTTGAAAGAAGTCCATTGGTGATACCAAGCTGTCTGTTTGTGTTAGCTGCCAACATATTGTGTTGTACTATCATATCTTTATTCCTCCTTGAATTATTAGTAGCATCCATGCTACCTGTATTTAAGTAATAGTATCACTGATATGCCTCAGGCCGTACGCACCGTCGGTTCCCGGCGATACTAATATTACTTGCACTTAATATATCGGAATATTTTATAATAACTTAATACCTGTCAATTCTTTTTGTCGATAAAAAATGACTCGGGTGATTGTCCGCCAGTCGTATTCCTGTAATAGCTGGCCACCCTTTGACTGCTCATCTTAAAATCCCTTATCTCCTTCTTTTTTACGGAAAAGTAAGCCGCAAGCCTGTTCCTGTTCCTAATCTCCTGAGCTTGCAGCATAGTGCTCTTTTCGGTTACTTCTCTAATAAGCTCCTGCAGCTTAAGTATCCTGTCCTTATAAAGCTCCTTGCTGCGTGCCAGGGTATCCCTTATATGCCCGTACACCTTATCAAAGCCTTCATCCAACTGGTTAAGCTGCCGAAGCAATTGCTCCTTCATGGAAAAGGTCTCATCCAGCTTGTCCATATCAACAGACGAGGCTGAAATCAATTCCTCCTGACCGGATGTAATGCTTATAAGCTCATCCAGCAAGCCGGACTTTTTTTGCAGGGTATCCGTTAATATATTAATATAAACCAAATCCTCCATAGCATTATCCCCCGGGCTTATTTAAAGGTTTCCCGAACTATTTTACAAGCTTCATTATCTGTGCCCACATATCCCGGATACCGCGAAGATGCTCAAGGCATTCTTCAAGTATTGCCCTGTCCTTTCTCATATTGGCCTCAACCAGCCTGCCATACAGGTAATCATAAATCCTGTCAAAGTGTTCGGCAACCGGATATCTAAAATCCAGAGTCGACCTTAAATGAGTTATTATCTTCTCTGTCTTAATGATATTGATGTTAGACTTATAATAATTTTTCTCATTTATACCTGCCAATGCCATATTGCAGAATTTGATTGCCCCGTCATACAGCATCAGAGTAAGCTCGGCAGGTGTCGCGGTACCTACCATATTGTTTTTGTAAGTAAGTGCAGCATTAATAGCCATTATACTTCCTCCATAAAATCAATATGTTTATTGATTATTCATTCCAAGCATGGCAAGCAGCGAATTGCTTTGTGACTGCATCTTGGACATTGCTGATTCCATCTGTGAAAATTGCTTGTAATACTTATCCTCGAGATCTATAAGCTTTTCCTCCAGCTTTTTAATCTGCTTCTCATAATCCTTCTGCTGATTCGTCATTAACTTATCATTGTAAAAGGTAAGAGCGCTGCGGACGTTGGGGATGGATTTCATTTTCTGATACATCTCATCATACAGCTTCTTTGATATGCCGGCTAACACCTCTGCTACAGCATCGGGATCATCTTCGATTGCCTTCATTAGCTTGTTTTCGTATGTAGCATATCCGGAATCATCACTGTCTCCGAAAATGTGCAGGAGTCCCTTTTCACTGTAATCCTCTGAGGTTTGAATACCGAAGCTCGCAAGAGAGTACTTTTTGCCCTCATATTCTACCTGTGTCATCATGGAAAGCTTCATGGTGTCAAGAAGGGATCCGAGGGTGGAATCACGCCGCAGTATGGAATCCTTAATCTTGGTTTCCCACTTGGTTATCTCGTCCTCAGTCATGGCCTCCTTTTGTTCATCTGTCAGAGGGTCATATCCCCTTGAGGAGGACGCATAATACAGGTTGTTCATTTCCTTTATTATTTCATTGTAAGAGGTTACGAACTTCTTCACCATATCGTAAACGGCCTGTGTATCCTTGGTGACATTCAGGTTTATGGTCTGGTTCTCATCCGCTCCCTTAAGAGTAATTGTAAGTCCGTTTACTGTAATAACATTGGACGAGGATGTAAGCACGGCTCCGTTATAATTAACCACGCTGTCGGAGGCTTGTACTACCGCGGAAACCGTTGAACCCGGATCCACCTTGGAGCCGTCAGCATTCAAGGCATCCAATCCGATACGGGAAAGTATAGCATTGGCGTTACCTCCGTCTTTATCTGTTGCAGATATACTAAAGCTGTTGCTTACCCCGCTTTCCTTGGAGCTTATGAACAGCCTTTTCTGGGCTGCATCAAAGCTTGCATTAAGGCCTGCCGATTTAGCTGTGCTGACCAGTTTATCTATGGTGGTATCGGCTGTGACAGTGAGTGTTTTAACCTTTCCTTCTTTACCGATTTTTATGGTGGTTCCTTCCTCAATGCCTAACTGGGTAAGCTTGGTTTTACCTGTAGCTTTAATAGGATTGCCATCCTTATCTGTATTAATCGCACCGCCTGTTACAAACTGGGCCCGTGCAATGCTATTAATCACCAATGAATGGGAGCCCTCCGGTGCACCTGACGCAACCGTCGCGGTGGCAAGATTCTCGTTTGAAGAAGTAACCTTCTTGGTCAGGTAGCTTCCCTTAAGAGTCATCCTGTTAAGCTCATTGGTATACAGGCTGTAAAGCTTGGCATTTAACTCCTTCCACTTTTCCTGTTTCCAGATGAGAAGGGTATTCTTGTCTTCAACCTTCTTATTTTTTTGTTTTTGCGCATTTACTATATCCTTAATAAGGGACTCAGTATCCATTCCGGATATCAAGCCTGTTAAACGTACTGCCATATTTGCCTCCTTTCGATAAGGCATTATCTTTTCTCGTCAACTAATAACCCTGCGAGTTCCCATAATCTTTCTATCATTTCAAGAGTTTCTTCAGGCGGAATTTCACGTATTACTTCCTTTGTTTCCCTGTCGTAAACCATGATGGATATCCTGTTGGTTTCCTCATGGTATGAGAATTCGCATCTGGTTCTATTGGACCTCATCCTGTTATTAGCTCTTGACAAGGCTGTCTTAATCTTTCTTTGAAATTGCTCGTCATTTTTCGTAAAGTCCTGGTTCTCTTTTTGCTTCGTGCCTGTAATCGTTCTGTTTTCGGATGTACCTGTATCCAATCTCTCATCCGTTATCACAATATCCTGTGAGCCGGTGCCCGTCTGAATACTGTCCGGTTTCTTAACTGCCCCGGAATTGGCCTGGTATAAGGAACCGGTTACGCCTTCCAATGCCATATCAACACACCTCCATGTGAATTAATAAAAGAACAAAATAAATGCTGTATTTGCCATCCATGACTTTTGTCTATAACAGCATTATTCTCTACATCATAATATATCGGATTTTTAACAGGAAACTTTATAGCTGACTGAATGCTTTTCATAGAAAAGGATATATGTAAATAAACTTTACTTCTAAACGTATATTAACATTTTACGAAAAAGCATAAATGCAGAATGTAAAATACTTTTCAAGAAATGTATTTTAACATTCTGCATTGGTATATTACTCAAAAAGCTTCTTCATAATTTCATCTGTAACAGGGGTTTCTGCAGCTTCTTTATTGGCCTGCTGAATCTGAAGATATAATTCCTTCCTGTAAATCGGAACCGATTTGGGGGCTGATATTCCTATCTTAATCTGATCGCCCTTTACCTCCAGGACGGTTATCTCAATATCATTCCCAATCATAATTGATTCATTGACTTTTCTGGACAGGGCTAACATTTAAACGCCTCCCTTTGCCGCCTTGTACTCCTGCAGCTTGTCGTAACAATAGTATTTGACCTCATAATCCGGATTTTCAACAACTACCTGACTTCCTCTTCTGGTATCGGAATTAATAATGAACGGAGCCTTCAGGTTCATGGATATCTGTGTTATGTCGGAAGGAACGGTCAGGGATACAAGAATTATAATATTTTCATCGGTCAGCTCGCCAAGAGGTTGTAAAAGCTCATCCTCTATCTCCGGAATATAATCTGCCATAAGCAGGAACGGGCTCATTACGGGTATTGCAAGAGTGGGCTCGTCAAGGCTTTGCAGCCAATATACATCGGCTCTGTCTCCTTTTTCGTTATCAAACAATAACGTATAGAGCCTGCAGTCCTCAAAACCCAGTATGCCATTGTTAAATTCGATTATTTTATCCTCATCAATTTCTACTTCACCGAAATGCTTTGTTTTTATAAGCATCAGCCATACCTTCCTTCCTTAGAATTATTATACAATAATAAACTATATAATGCATCATAAATTTTACAGAAAGTCCAGAAGGGAGTTTTGCAGCACCTTGGCGGCGGCGGATAATGATGCGTTATATATATTCATTGCCGAGTTATATTTTATAATTGTATCAACGATGTCAACATCCTCATTTTTTGAAAGAAGATCGGTAAAATCCGTCTTTTGATTTGACAGCCTGTTCTCGGTAAGCTGCAGGCGGACATATCTGCTTCCCAGGTCTGCCAATGCCGTATTGACATTGTCCTGCTCAGCGTTCGATACCGATATGCCCCGTTCGAAGCAGTTCTGCATGATTTCCTTCTTAAGCTCCAACTCGGTATCAAGCTGCTCCGCAAGCTTTTCCAGGCGTGCCCTTTCATCATCGGTAAGGTCGGACCTTGATAGATATTTATTTACCTCGCTTATCTTTTCCTCTGTCTGTAAAAAGTCCGATACACTGTTCATTATATCTTCCATGCACCTGCCGATTTGGTGGGATATTGCATCGGAACCCTCGGTATTAATTGTGAGCTTTTGATTGTAATTTACTTCATATTGTATGTGCTGCGGCTTCTTTTCGTATGTTACCGGAGCCAGTTCCGGTCTTGTTATATCATCCTTTGTACAGTTAAAATAATGCTCCGGCATCAGCTCTTCCTTTTTAAATCCTGTTTTTGAATAGGTGAGGCTTATATTATCGGCATTTACCAAGGCATTATATATATCCGCACCCAATATAAGCTCCCCGGTTTCAGGTATAAAATGCACTTCGTCCGCATCAGGAAGATACGCATTGGGATCCTGCGCGGAAATCCTTGTTATATTGGTTATCGGAGGCTGCGGTACCGAGGTGCCCCCGGTGCCTTCATATGAGTATGATATAGATGGTATATCTGTATTATCCAGCTTGTCATAGGCAAGCTGGATTCTGAAAGTATTATTAAGCTGCGGAGCGGTACTGAAATCCTCAGTCGGATCCTGGATGTCGTCCAGGCTGTAGCTGCCCGTCACCACGGAGCCAAACTGTATCTGCTTGCCTGTAAAGCTCTCGGTGATATTATAATGAAGATTTGGCTCGTCCTTCATAAAGGCCAGTGAACTGTCCGTCTTATATCCGGTAAAAACATATCTCCCGGCAAAGTTGGAATTGCCTTCATTATAAATCTGATTCTTCATCTCCATAAGATTTTGTACAATTGAATTGCGGTCGGTTGCAGTCAATGTATCCGTGCTGCCCTGTACACAATAGGTATTGATTTTTTGAAGAATGCTATTAATGGTGTCCAGTGCGCTTTCCGTGACTTCCATCCATGACATGGCATCAGGTATGTTCTTTTCATAATACTGTTTCAGTTCGGCGAGATTTGTCCGAAGCTTCAGGGCTCTGACAGTTACAATAGGATCATCCGAGGGCCTCTGAATCTTCTTGCCTGTGGAATACTGCTCCTCCAATGTATTCACATTGTTCTTGTTTTTATTTATATTGCTCATCATGTTGTTAGTCATCATTTTATTGGTTATTCTCATAAATAACACCTCCGTTTATGCCTGCAATCCTCATGCACCCATATATATTATCAGTCTCTCATATATTTCATCCATCACCGAAATGACCTTGGCAGACAGATTATAGGCATTTTGGAAACGCACCAGATTCATTGCTTCTTCATCCATATCCACGCCGGAAATTGATAATCTCTGGTTGGTGATTGTCATAATGATATTTTCCTGACTTTTACTGAAATTGTCCGCCTTCATGGTATCTATCCCGATATTTGCAACAAGCGTCTGCATGAATGATCCCGGTTCTCCCTCGGCAAACATGCTCTTATCTGTTTTCAGTGCAAACAAATCATCAATTATATCATTATTCTCAATACCTATCACCACATCCCTGGCAGCTGCCAAAAGCGAGGGGTTGCTTAACAAAGAGCTGTTAACCGTGAAATTCTCCGCCGTCATATGGTAATAGGATGCATAAAGGGGCTGTCCGTCAGGCACGGCAGTATAATAGGGCCCGGTTCGTGAGTCAAAGATATTAAAATTATATGTTGCATAATCGGGGGAGCTGGCGTAAGGTCCCCATACATACTCCCTTCCGCTTACCTTGTCCGTTGCAGTAAAGAAATCTTCTCCGGGATTGCCGTTAAGATCTTCACCCGTCCTGTGTATTTCATTGAACTGCTTTGTGTACGTCCTTATAAACTTGTTCATTTGCTCCATATAATAGGGTATGCCCTTATAATCGATGCTTCTTCCGATTCTCGCTTCCGTATTCAGGCTGGTTACCGCAGCAGGTTCCTTAAGATTGAAGATATAGATAAAATTACCGTTGTTTCTTGAAACTTGAAATCCATCATATTCATAGTCCCTGTTGCCTATGGTAACTATCCCTTCCCGGGGAATATTCAGGTCGGCTTCATCATTGACATTCGTATGTTCAACAACTGCTATTGTGGAGCCTTCTGAGACGCTGCCCAATCCGGTGAAGTTTTTATTATTATTGCCGTCCCGTATCTCATACAGTGCCTTAAGGGTTCCACCGAGAGTTGCGCTCCCCAAGTCAAATGTCTGGCCATTTGACCATACCACATCATAAAGTCCCTCTGCATCATTTTGATTAACCGTCTTCTCCCTGGGTACAACCTTCAGCTGGTTGTAGCTTTCCGTGTCAACCAGTATCTGATTGTCTATTTTAACAACATAGCTGGTGACGCCTACGCCCTGTCCGACAACCTTTTCGGTGACGGATATATTGGCAATCTCCGAGAGCTCATCCACAAGCAGAGCCCTCTGGTCTCTTAAGTCATTTGCAGCAGCGCCGCCCACCTCAAGGGTATTGATTTGCTTGGTAAGAGCAGCTATCTGCTGGGCAGTTGAGTTGATCTGATCAATCTTGTTGCGTATCTCAAAATTACATTCCTTTTGTATGCTTTTTAAGTTATATGACATGGAGTTGAAGTATTCGGTGAGACTTTTGGCATAGTTTATAACCTGTGTGCGCACCGTTTCACTGGAAGGATTCTTTTGCAGCTCCAAAAGGCTGTCGTGCATGTAATTAAAGGTTGTTGTAAAGCCTTCCAGGTTGATTTCGTTGAAATAATTCTGCAGCTCATTCATATAATGGGATTTTGTTGCATATTCACCAAGCATGAGATTGTTTTTCCAGTATTTAATATCAAAGTATTCATCTCTAAGCTGCACCACGCCCGTTACATCCACACCGGCACCTGCCATCCCGTATGTGTTGTTCATCTTAATAGCTTTGCCGGCCTTCTGCCCCATCACCTGCCTGGTATATCCTTCCGTCTCGGTATTGGCTATGTTGTGGGCAGTCGTATCAAGGGCTGCTTTATATGCATATAAACCGGTTTGTCCTATATTTAATCCGAAAAATGTTGACTGCATATCATTCACCTCACATTCTCATTATGATATGCTCGAGCATTTCGCTGACCACATCAATATATCTTGCCGATGCATTGTATGCATGCTGGAATTTAATCAGGTTTATAAGCTCCTCATCGGATGAAACGCCTGTCACCTCAAGCCTCTGTATATCTATGGTTTCAACCATTGCCTCCTGGTTCTCGCTTATTATCCTAAGCTGCTCGCCGCGGTTTGCAATATCGGACATAAAGGCATTGTAATATTCATTAAAATTGTGCCTGGTAAGATGATTTGGAGACAATGCTGCAAAGGGCTGCTGCCATGCACTCATCAACTGCTTAGCAGCTTCTATGTCATAATCACCGGTACCCTGGCTGCTTGACAGCGGAAGCAGTGAATTATTGTTCAATATTTTTTTGTTAATCTCAATTTCCCCAAGTGTAAATAAAGTATAGTTATCGGTACTGTCTTCCGCATTATATATACGTGCTCCTGTAATAACACTGCCGTCAGCCAGGGTAATATCAACAGGATCACTGTACCTTTCTGTTCCCTTTCTGTTAAACAATGCTTCTCCTGCGGTCCGGTTCGTATCTGTTCCTACCGCAGCCTTATCCGTATCCAGGATATAAACCTCCGAACCGTCGTCCAGTGTCACCTTTCTGTTCGGGCATAGAAGATCATTTACAGTAGTAACAATTCCGTGTATAAGCTGGTCGAATTGTGCCTGGATCGTCATAATAACGGAGGGTTGTATTGTTTTGTTATACTGGTCGGCACTTAAGCTTTGATCCAGGTAATTAGCCTGCCTGGTACCCCTGGCAAACAAAAGACCTTTAAGGGAGCCTATGTCCGTATTGTCCTGGGAGCTTGGAATCTTATCCATATTGAATACATCGGTATTGTCATGCATCGGCCATACCGGCTTAAGCATTCTGGAAGTATCGCTCATATATTCCGTGCCCATATGGAATACCATATCCTCATTTACAAAGGATACGCCTTCTGCTATGACCGTAACCATCCCTGCCGAATTCTCTTTATATGATATATTGACCATTTTCCCAAGCTCGTCTAAAAGCAGGTTCCTCTGATCCCTTAAGTCATTGGCCTTTTCAACACCGTTAACCTCATAATTTCTAATCTTGATGTTCAGTGTGTGAATCTCGTCGCCGATTTCATTTATTCTGTTGACCTGATTTGTTATCTGGGTATTTAAGTTTATCTGATATTCCTTCAGCTGATTATGTATGTTTTCTGCTCTTTCGATGAAGGTAACCGCTGTTTCAACAAAGGCTTCCCTGTTGACCAGACTGTCAGGCTCTTTTGCAAGCTCCTGGAGTGATATCCAGAATTCATTAATGGTATCCTGGAAGGATACCCCTTCGAGCTCTCCAAAGAAGCCCTCCACCTCTAAAACAGCCTGATATTGGGCGTCATAAAAAGCCTGTCTGCCAACCTCCTGGCGATAGGCTTTATCAAGGAAGGAATCCCTGACCTGCTTCAATGTTGCAAAGTCCGTTCCAAGTCCCTGCTGCATTGAAGATATATGGGACTCTCCCCACTTCATGTATTTAAAATCAGTTATTACCGCCTGCTGCTTTACAAAGCCCTTGGTATCCACATTGGCAAGATTGTGGGCCGTAACATTTAAAGCAGCCTGACTGACATTTAAACCTGATACACCGATATATAATCCGCCAAAACCCATGAACCCACCTTGTCACCCAATGCATAATTTCACTGCTTTGCATCAAACATCCCTGTCTGGAAAGACTGTGCATCATAGGGTGACGCACCCTTAGTGTAAGTGTTGTTCCCCGGCGACATCCTTGTACTTTGGATAAAATTCATATTGAATTCTATCATATCTAGGGATTGTTGTATTAAAGTCTTATTTCGATTGTTGACATCGGCCAATCTTCGTATTGCATCATTTAGTTTGTCATGCAAAACCGAAAGAGCCTGCTGCTCCTTGGGCTGCTTGTCAAGCAACCCTGTCAGTGCCTTAAGGTTAAGTGATTCCTTAATATTAAGCACAGTTTGTATGCTGCCCATAATTTCAGTCCGTCTGTGCTCAAGGCTGCTTAACCTGTCAACCGCTTCCTGCTCCTTTTCCGTGATCTTCTGGAGGGTATTTATATCATTTTTAACAATTACCTGCGTCTTATCTCCGGTAATGGGGATAAGCTGCAGGTAAATCTCATATTCCTTATTTAAAACATCGATCAGCTCTTCAATTAAGCTTGCCACTCCAAAACCTCATTTCTTAAAGACGTAAGTCTACAGGCTCATGTCATTGAACCTCTCAATCAGCTTATCGGCAACCGCTTCATTGCTAACCTGATACGTGCCGTTATCAAGCTTTTGCTTGATTTCTCTGATGAGATCCTCCCTTACGTCGGGCGCCTGGCCAATAACCTGCCTTGCAGCCTGATAATCCTTGCCGAGCTTTGATATCTCCAGCTTATCGGAATAGCTGCCTTCCCTTGCTTTCACCGTACTCTTTATCTTATTGGAATTATACAGTTGACTTACCTTGTTAAATGCATCTATTCGCATTTGTCTCACCGCCTATCTGCCATAAAAACTAATGGTTATCCCACAACTCTATATTATTTATCGGAAGAATCCAAATAAACATTATAATATTTTATTAAATATTTTTAACGGAAGCAAAATGTTTATTGTATATATTGTACATATACCCGTCATCCTGCATACCAATTCAGGTTAACAAGTAAGACTGAGGACGGCTCTGTGTCTTACGTCTTACGAGACACGGAACTGTCCTCTCTTATTAAATGAACATCTTATATCAGCTGTCAATCTTATCCTTAAGTATCCTGATTGCTTCCTGAAGCTGGTTGTCATCTTCTATAGGAACAGTGACCAGCTTCTTAAGCTCATCCTTAAGGTCTATCTCCACATCAGGAATAATACCGGTACCGTGTATGCTGCGTCCCTTCGGCGTATAATATTTGGATATTGTCAGCTTGATAGCTGTATTGTCATACAGCGGTATAACCTTTTGAACTATGCCCTTGCCAAAGCTCTTAGTGCCGACTATGGTTCCCATCTCGTAGTCCTGGATTGCTCCTGCAAATATTTCGGAAGCGCTGGCGCTGTTTCCGTTGATAAGTACTGTCATGGGTACCCCAATTTGCTTCGCATCCTTTGCATATTCCTCATCCCGCTTGCCGTTTTTATCCTCAGTATAGACTATAAGCCCCTTTGGCAGCACACGATCCAGAATCTTTACTACTGATTGCAGCAGACCCCCCGGATTGTCTCTCAAATCCACTATCAAACCCTTCATACCCTGTCTTTCCAGCTCATCCACCGCCGATGAAAACTGTGATATTGTAATATCATCAAATTCGGTGATTATAATGTAGCCGATATTTTCTTCAAGCATTGAATGTTCAATTGTAGGTACCTTGATCTCCTTCCGCGTTATAGTAAATTCCAAAGGCTCCGTCTCGCCTTCCCTTATTATTGTTATGCGGACATCGGTTCCGTCCATACCCTTCATACGGCTTACGACCTCGGTAAGGTCAACTCCTGTTACCTCTTCGCCGTCTACCTTGTATATTATGTCTCCCGGCAGCAATCCGGCCTTATATGCCGGACTTTCTTCAAAGGGCTTTATTATGGTTATGATCCCTGTCTTAGTGTCCTGGCTTACATATGCGCCAATTCCGTGGTATACCCCCGAGGAGCTTTCCATTAATAATTTAAATTCCTCCTCTGTATAATAAGTCGAGTAGGGATCCTTTAGGCTGCTTATAAAGCCCTTGTATATACCGTCCGCAAATGTAATGCCTTCGGTATTCTCAAGGTAGTAATTGTCTATAAGAAACTCCATATAGGCAAGCTTTTCAATTATTTCATTATAGGAGTTGTTTTGTTCGGAGGTCTCTGTATCCTGAGCAGAAAGCTCCTCGTCCCGGTTTGCATCATCCGGCTCAAGTGTATAATGAATTACGTAAGCCCCGGCCAGCAACAATAATACAGCACCCAGGAGCCCTGCAACAAAACCGGTCAAAAAACTACGCTTCATATAAGTCCTCCTCATAGCCGCAAAAATCAATTCATTAATCAATAATATTAATTGATTAATAAATCAATTAATATTCCATCTGCTCCATATATTTCATATACTTAACAACCATTAATGCTATCTTAAAGGTTATTGCATCCTCAAAAACCCTCAAATCCAGGTTGGTGCTTTTCTGAAGCTTATCAAGCCTGTAAACAAGCGTATTCCTGTGAATGTACAGCTGTCTCGAGGTTTCGGATACGTTCAGGCTGTTTTCAAAGAATTTATTGATGGTAGAAAGTGTTTCATCATCAAAATCATCCGGAGATTTACCCTCGAATATTTCCTTTATGAACATTTTACACAGGGGCATGGGCAGCTGGTAAATCAGCCTGCCAATACCCAGATTGTTATATGCAACTACATTCCGTCCGCTGTAAAAAATCTTGCCCACATCAAGAGCCATCTTGGCTTCCTTATAGGATCTGGAAACATCCTTTATCTCATTGATTATGGTTCCATATGCCACATGCACCTTGGACATGGCTTCGGTATTAAGCATATCCAGTATAATTTTTGCGGTCTTATTGAGGTCTTCATAGGTTTCGTTTGCCTTTACCTCTTTAACAAGTATGATATTCTTCTCATCTACAGCAGTAATGAAATCCTTAGTCTTGCCGGAGAAAAGGCTGCGTACCGTTTCGAGCGCATTGGCATCCTTCTCATTCTTGGTTTCTATAATATAGACTACTCTTCTTGCCTCCGTATCTATATGGAGCTTCTTAGCCCTGTTATAGATATCAACAAGCAGGAGATTATCCAGCAGCAGATTTTTTATGAAATTATCCTTGTCATATCTCTCCTTATAGGCTATCAGCAGATTTTGTATCTGGAAGGAAGCAATCTTTCCTATCATAAATACATCCTCGCTGTCACCCTTGACCAGAATTACATATTCCAGCTGATGCTCATCAAATACCTTGAAAAACTGGTATCCCTGGATTGCCTGGCTGTCTGCGGGTGATGCCACAAAGGAAATAACGGCATTTTCATACTGCTCCGCATTGGTAAATGTGGATGCCAGAACTTTGCCCTCCGTATCCATTACGCAGATATCGATCCTGGTAATACCCTTAAGACCGTCAATTGTGTTTTGAAGAATTTGATTGGAAATCATTATTACACTCCTTTATTATTATATTTCTATATGCCATATAAATTCATAGATATGAAATATATTTTAGCACCAAATTCGTATAAAGTAAACTAATTTTATTAAAATTGCATAAATGTTTTCGTACAATACTGTTAAAATACTAAGGCGACACCTTAGTTTAATAATTAAACTATAATGCCGCCTGACTTATTTTTGCCTGTGAAAATTGAGGACGCAAAAAAGGGGATGTTTTTCAACATCCCCATAAGCTTTATTGTCTGTTAGTTGGTAATAACCTGTTCTGTCTCCTTATCGAAGATATGGAGCTTCTCCATATCAAATGCAATCTTTAAGGTGTCATCCGGTCTTGCTGTTGTCCTGGGATTAACTCTTGCCGTAATCTCAAGATTCTCATCCACTGTGAAGTACAGGAACACTTCTGCACCCAGAAGCTCGTAAACTCTTACGGTAGCTTCAATCACGCTGTCGGGTGAGCTGCTGATGAACATCTCTTCATCGTGAATATCCTCGGGACGGATACCGATAATAACATTCTTCTCATCATAACCTCCGTCAATAAGCTTCTTGGCCTTTCTCTCAGGAAGCTTGAGTGAGAAATTGCAGAAGGATACATATACATCCGCACCCTTCTTACTAACGGCAGCTTCAATGAAATTCATCTGAGGAGATCCCATGAAGCCTGCTACAAACAGGTTGCTGGGCTTGTCATACAGGTTCTGAGGAGTGTCAACCTGCTGGATGACGCCATCCTTCATAACAACGATCCTTGTACCCAGTGTCATAGCCTCTGTCTGGTCATGGGTAACATAGATGAATGTGGTCTGCAGTCTCTGATGCAGCTTGGAAATCTCTATACGCATCTGTACCCTGAGCTTAGCATCCAGGTTGGACAAAGGCTCATCCATCAGGAATACCTTAGGATTACGTACTATTGCACGACCCATGGCGACACGCTGTCTCTGACCACCGGATAAAGCCTTCGGCTTACGGTCAAGCAAATGTTCAATGTCCAAAATCTTGGCTGCTTCATGAACTACCTTGTTTATCTGATCCTTGGGCACCTTTCTCAGCTTTAAGCCAAATGCCATATTATCATATACGGACATATGCGGATACAGAGCATAGTTCTGGAATACCATTGCTATATCTCTGTCCTTGGGCTCAACGTCATTAACCAACTTGTCACCGATCCACAATTCGCCCTGGGTAATCTCCTCAAGGCCTGCAATCATACGAAGCGTTGTTGATTTGCCGCATCCCGAAGGTCCTACGAATATAACAAATTCCCTGTCCGCTATATCCAACGAGAAATCCTTTACTGCAACTACTCCGTTAGGATATACCTTTGTAATGTTCTTCAATGATAAACTTGCCATTTTCTATCCTCCTAAATTTTTTACAAGTTAGCAAACTTCATGTACTAATACTATATGTGTAATGATACAACATTTGTAATGCATAAACCATATCCCATTTTAACAAAATAGGTTTTTTGCTTTTGTATAATTTGTATATTGAGAGGAAAAATAGGTACTTTTACCGATAATCACAGTAGAAATTGTTTTATTTACTGTTTATATTCAATAAAGCCTTCTCCCATAACCTCTCTTACGTCACTTACAATAACAAAGGAATTCGGGTCAATTTTTTTTGAAATCTCGGTTATTTGGACTATTTCCTTTTTTGATACAACGCAAAACAGCATTTTTCTTTCCTTATTTGAATACATTCCCGTAGCATTCAGGCCCGTTACTCCCCGATCCAGGGTGGTGAGTATGGCAGCAGCAATTTTTTCATATTCGTCGGATATTATATATGCCATTTTTGCAAATTTCAGACCTTCAAGTAATCCGTCGGAAACCTTGGCATTAATAAATACTGCAATTATTGCATATAATGCCTTGCCTATACCGAAGGTCAGGGCGCCCGCAACAATAATTACGGCATCGATAACAATTAAAATCTGGGGAACCGAAAGATGCCTCTTGTATTTATGAATTAAGCTGGCAAGCAGATCCGTCCCGCCTGTGGAAGCGGCTGCGGAAAAGACCATGCCCATTCCTGCGCCGCTTATAGCTCCGCCGATTACCGACGCCAAAAGAATGTCGTCAAAGATATAATCGGAGACAGGTATTATATACAGGGCAAGGATATATATTATGGTTCCTAGAGCTGCGGAAAGAATAAATCTAAAGCCTTTTATCTTAAGAGCCGCAAGAAAAAGCGGTATATTGCATATAACGGTAAATAACCAAATGGGCAGCCCGCCTTTAATTAAACTGTCAGTAAGCTTCTTAACAACTATACCAAGTCCCGATACTCCTCCCGTAACTAGCCCTATCGGCTCAAATACAAGGTTCACCGCTGCTGCCATAAGAATTGCACCGATTATAATTGAAGTATATTTTTTTAACAGGTATATGCCTTTGCTCCTTTTTCTTGTCATAACCGCTCCTAATGTATATTCCGCTATTATTATAAACCAATTCATTCTATCATATGTTATACCTTTCATCAATACATGGCAATAGTATTCATGCAGCTTACATGTTGATGGTATTCCTGCAGCCATAGTATAAACCTTTGTATAAGTCTTATGTATGCCATTGGTATTGCAAATGTACCCTATTAGCATTATTATTGGATATATGTTATTATGTAGGCATGAACAGCCTTACCAGGAGGATTCATTAATGGAGAAAAAGACGGTTTTGGTTACCGGTTCGTCCCGGGGCATAGGCAAGGCCATAGCTCTTAAGTTTGCACAGAATGGTTATAATGTGGTAATTAACTGCTCCAAAAGTGAGGATGAGCTTCAAAAGACAAGGGAGGAGATTACAGCATTTAATGCTCCCTGCCTTGCCTTTGTCTGCGATACGGGAAAATATGAAGCCGTAAGGGAAATGTTTGATAAAATCGGCAGGGTATTCGGAACCCCTGATGTCCTGGTCAATAATTCCGGTATTTCCTATATCGGGCTTTTATCGGACATGACATTCGAGGATTGGGACAGAATCATAAGTACAAATCTGACCTCGGTTTATAACTGCTGTAAGCATGTCATACCGGGCATGGTAAGAAGGGGGAGCGGAAAGATTATTAATATATCCTCCGTATGGGGCTGCTCGGGCGCCTCCTGCGAGGTGGCATATTCCGCATCCAAGGGCGGTGTTAATGCTTTTACAAAAGCCCTGGCTAAGGAGCTCGCCCCAAGCAATATACAGGTCAATGCAATTGCCTGCGGCGCAATAGATACCGTGATGAATTCATTTCTTGATGACGGGGAGCTTGCTGCGCTTATAAACAGCATTCCTGCCAACCGGCTGGGAGAACCCCGGGAGGCAGCCGAACTGGTATATTCCCTTGCTGTCAGCAATTCATATCTGACAGGACAGATCATAGGCCTTGACGGCGGGTGGATATGATATGGCATATGATATGGTTTATTATATGTCCATGCTGATTATACGGTAAAAGAGAGGACATGATTTTCGGAGGTGAACATGGCTAAGCCACTGATAAAATGGCCGGGAGGAAAAGCCGGTGAGATAGACAGATTCCGCTGCCTGATACCTGAATTTGACCGGTATGTGGAGCCCTTTTTCGGCGGAGGGGCGCTGTATTTTAACCTTTCTCCCAAATCAGCCGCAATCAATGACATATCCGCCTCGCTCATGAGCTTTTACAGCCTGGTTAAGCAGCAGGATCCTATGCTGCATAGCCTTCTTATATCCTACAACACAAGCTTTACGGATATTCTTAAATTATGCGAGGCATATTTTAATGATATTTACGATATATATAATTCCCGCAGGTTAGAGGCACAGGGGCAATACGGCAGTATTGCCATAAATAGCCTTGAGGATTTAACAGATAATCTATTAAGTCATGCCGGATCCCTTAAGACAATAGTCAGAGATTATGACGCCTTCCGGCTGCATCTTGTTAAGTCTGCAGAAGATAAAATGAAACGTATTATAAGAAATCCGGCAAGTAAAAATTATACCTTAAGTGAGCTAAAGGACAACCTGATAACAGGCTTTGCCAGCGGTTTTTATATGTATTTCAGGTCTGTCTTTAATGATATTGGCCGAAGCGCCATTAAATATGACGACGCTTATAAGGCCGCCAATTTTTATTTTATACGGGAATACTGTTACGGCTCAATGTTTCGCTATAATAAAAAGGGCGAGTTTAATATACCTTATGGCGGGATGTCTTATAACAGGAAGAATTTCCTTGCCAAGATTGATTACCTGTTCAGCAGCGAGGTCGGCAGTCTCTTATCAGGCGCCCGGCTTTACAGCATGGACTTTGAAGATTTTCTTAACGAAATCCGCCTTACGGACAGGGATTTCATATTCCTTGACCCTCCTTATGATACGGATTTTTCAGATTACGAGGGGCAAAAGTTTGACAAGGCGGACCAGAGAAGGCTGGCGGATTACTTAAGGGGAGTGAGGGCCAGGTTCATACTTGTAATTAAGAATACTGAATATATATATGATTTATACAGGAAGGATTTCAGGATATTAAGCTTTGACAACCGGTATACATACAATGTAAGAAGCAGAAACAACCGGAGTGTCAGGCATCTTATTATAACCAACATTCCGGACTGAGCTGATGGCAGATAAATATGATAATATGCCGGCATTTATCTGCAATAATGCAGGCCGGCTTATAAATATCATTAGAATATATACTATATAACCCGTTTACAAAAACAAGCTCATATAATATGATACACTTATTCAAGGCTAGTCAGGAAAGCAAATATAATTCTATGGAGGAAGCATATGGGAGGCTTTTTTGCTGCAGCATCAAAGACGGATTGTGTATTTGATTTATTCTTCGGCACCGATTATCATTCACACCTCGGCACCAGACGTGCGGGTATGGCCGTATACGGACCCAGGGGCTTTGACCGGGCAATTCATAATATTGAAAACTCCCCCTTCCGTACCAAGTTTGAACAAGATGTAATCAAAATGGAAGGCAATATGGGAATTGGCTGCATATCGGATTACGAGGCCCAGCCCCTTATCGTGCGTTCCCACCACGGTACCTATTCCATAACTACCGTCGGGAAAATCAATAATAAGAATGAGATTGCCGGTGAAATATTCAAGAAGGGATATACCCATTTCCTTGAAATGAGCGGCGGGGATTTGAATAATACCGAGCTGGTTGCGGCAATGATCAACCAGAAGGATAATTTGATTGAGGGAATACAATATGCACAGGACACGATAAACGGGTCCATGTCCATGCTGATCATGACGCCCCAGGGTATATATGCTGTAAGGGATAAGCTTGGCCGTACTCCGGTAGCCATAGGAAAAAAGGAAAATGCCTTCTGTGCTGCACTTGAAAGCTTCGCCTACCTGAATCTGGGTTATGCGGATTACAGGGAATTAGGCCCCGGTGAAATTGTATTCATCACCCCCGAGTCGGCCGAAACACTGGTGAAGCCCCATAATAAAATGAAAATATGCGCTTTCCTGTGGATATATTACGGTTATCCCTCCTCCTATTATGAGGGAATAAGCGTGGAAAAAATGAGATACTGCAACGGAGCGCTGCTTGCAGGCAGGGACACCGTTAAACCCGATATAGTGGCAGGGGTGCCTGATTCGGGAACGGCACATGCAATAGGCTATGCCAATGCATCGGGAATTCCTTTTTCAAGGCCCTTCATAAAATACACTCCTACCTGGCCCCGCTCCTTCATGCCGGTGCTTCAGGAAAAGAGAAATCTCATTGCAAGGATGAAGCTGATTCCTGTTCATGACCTTATAAAGGGTAAGCGCCTGCTGCTAATAGACGATTCCATCGTACGGGGCACGCAGCTTCGAGAAACCACTGATTTCCTGTACCAGATAGGAGCCAGGGAGGTTCACGTGCGTCCCGCCTGTCCTCCTTTACTGTATGGCTGCAAATACTTAAGCTTTACACGTTCCACCTCGGAGATGGAGCTTATTACAAGACGGATGATCCAAAGAATAGAGCCTGACGCAACCGATGATGTGATTTCAGAATATGCCGATCCCGAATCGGACCGCTACAGGAGGTTGATCGAGGAGATTAAGAAATCTCTTAATTTCACCTCCCTTATGTATCAGAGACTGGATGATATGATTGAGGCTGTGGGTATAAGCCCCTGCAAGCTGTGTACTTATTGCTGGAACGGCAAGGAAGACAATTAGGTCAAGCCGGATTCACTCTAAAATAAGGGGCTGTTGCAGAATAACAGATATGAAATAAGGAAAGGGCAACCAGTCCCCTCACACAATGTGCATCTACGGGGAGCAATTGCCCTTTAAAGGCTCTTCGTTATGCAGGGAATTTTTACATTATACATCTTCAATTTCCGTTCCTCTATTTAATATTGAGACATACTCAATAAAGCAATACTTTTTGTTTCTTTGCTGACCAGGTGTTATATCTTTTAAAATTTCTAATGCAATAAATTCTTCAACTATTCCACTTGCAGTTGGATAAGAAATACCTAATAATTCTGCAACTCTGTTTTTTGTTACAAATGGATTTGTAAATAATTTATCCAACAGATTAATACAATGAGTATTATTATTCCTAAGTATATTATTGTATTGCTCTTTTAAACCTATTATACTTTTAGCACTTTCTATTGCTTCATCTGCAACAAAAGATACTCCTCTCAAAAAAAATTTAATCCAACCCTCCCAATCACCTTTTTTTCTGATAGCCATGAGTCTATCATAATATTCAATTCTATTGCTTTTGAAATAATAACTTAAATATAGAAGAGGTTCCGTAAGTATTTTCTTTGTACATAACCAAAAAGTAATTAATAACCGACCAACTCTTCCGTTTCCATCAAGGAAAGGATGAATAGTTTCAAACTGAGCATGTATCAAAGCTATTTTTATTAGAGAAGGAATATCATCTTCCTCTTCACAGATAAACTTTTCTAAATCTGACAATGCTTCTTGCATATCATTTACTGTCGGAGGAATAAAAGTAGCATTAACTAGTGTACATCCTGCTGGACCAATCCAATTCTGACTTGTTCTGAATTCACCGGGATTGCGATTACTACCTCGTCCCTTTTCAAGTAATTTTTCATGGATTTCTCGTATTAATCGTAAGCATAACGGAAACTCCTTTAATCGATTTAGCCCATATTCCATAGCATTTACATAATTCACCACTTCACATATATCAAAACTTTTTTTTGAAACAATATCTGCATTCAAAATGTCTGTTAGTGAAGCTTGTGTACCTTCAATCTGTGAACTTAATACCGCTTCTTTTTTAACATACATTGCAACAAATAAATCTGGATTTGGTAATATCTGAGTAATACCATCTAAACGTCCTAATTTCCTATCAGCATCTGATAAAAGCTTCCACAACTCATTATCATACCTAATACCTGGTTCAGGTGGTAATTTCTTTGGTATAAATGATGTATACCCAGTTGGCTGTAGCATAAAAAAGCCTGCCCTATTCTCCATAATTTTTCCCCATTATAGTATGCTCGTGTTTTTATTAAAATTATACAGTATATATTTTAATATATCAATGTCTTATTTAAATTTTTATTGTATTTTTTTAATATGCTATTAAAATATAGCTTTTATCTCAAAATTTTTTAATATGGATAAATGAAACTAGATTATATTAAAATAATATCTATTTTATTTAGATAAGGATTTAATTAAGAAGGTTTATTAAAGTTTATATAAAAACCTTCCAGGATAAATCTTAGAAAGCTCTGAGCAATGCTTATGTTTATTACAAAAAAAGACTCCGCTTTCGTGGAGTCTTGTATTTGTTCTGATTATCTCTTTGAGAACTGAGGTGCACGACGGGCTGCCTTTAAGCCGTACTTCTTTCTTTCCTTCATTCTCGGATCTCTGGTTAAGAAGCCTGCCTTTTTCAGTACAGGACGATAATCGGCGTCTGCCTGAAGCAGAGCTCTTGCAATACCGTGTCTGATGGCACCTGCCTGGCCGGTATATCCGCCGCCTCTGACATTAACCCATACATCGAATTTATCCTGAGTCTCGGTAACTGCAAGGGGCTGACGTACAATAAGCTTCAAGGTCTCTAGTCCGAAATAATTGTCTATATCGCGTTTATTTATAATAACCTTGCCAGTTCCGGGCAACAGGTATACTCTGGCAATACTGCTCTTTCTTCTTCCGGTTCCGTAATATCTAACCTTATCCAATGATTTTTCCTCCTTTCAACCTCTCCTTAAAATTTAAGCTCTAAAGCTTCCGGTTTCTGAGCTGCGTGGGGGTGCTCCGGGCCTGCGTATACATGGAGCTTTGTTATCATTTGTCTTCCCAAAGGTCCCTTCGGAAGCATTCCCTTTACCGCATGGATTATAACTTCGGTGGGCTTTTTCTCAAGCATATTGGCCAAAGTTACTTCCCTGACTCCTCCCGGATATTTTGAGTGGCTGAAATAAACCTTTTGCTGCAGCTTCTTGCCTGTTACCTTAACCTTATCTGCATTTACCACTATTACATAATCACCCGTATCAATAAAGGGTGTATATATGGGCTTGTTCTTGCCTCGTAATACCTTTGCGATCTCTGAAGAGAGACGACCTAATGTCTGTCCGGCGGCATCTACAACATACCATTTCTTCTGAATTGTCGCAGGACTGGCCACAAAACTTTTCATGGTTTTCCTCCTTATGAAAATAAAAAATAATCTTTCAATATTTTGCATACTTAATTGCAGCATATGCGCTGTTCGCAGTGCTGCATTCTCTTATATCGCGATCACAAATACTATTACCGGGGCTTTGGTTCTAGTATTCCTCACGTCACAATTCATTATTATATTATAATGCTTTAAGTGTGTCAAGCATTTTATCATATCTCTTCCGCAAATGACACACCCTGGATAGTACTAAGTCTTGCTATGACTTCCAGCCGGATCTTCTTCTGCTTAAGCTTAAGAGTCATAATGGCTGCAGCGGATGCGGTACCATTATAAGAAGGCTTTACCATCTCAATTGTCTCTATGGAAGCCATCATGGATTTAATTGTTTCAAACACCGAGGAAATGGATGCGGTATTGTCAAATTCTATGTAGACATCCAGAATCTTTGACTTGGACAGCATATAATTATCCAGCTTATGCAGCACCACTGTGGCAAATACAATAAGGACACAGGCACATATTGCAGCTAAATAAAAGCCGATGCCTATTGCCAGGCCCATGCAGGCTGTTGCCCACAGTCCTGCGGCTGTGGTAAGCCCCTTGACCTGGTGCCTGCCTGTAACCAATATGGTCCCCGCTCCAAGAAAGCCTATTCCTGAAATAACCTGGGCGGCCATCCTGGTGGGGTCGCTTGTACCGAAGCTTTCAAAAACAAACTGGTTCGTCATCATGGCAATAGTCGCACCAAGACACACAAGTATATGGGTTCTTAAGCCTGCCGGACGGCCTGATCTTCCTCTTTCTAAGCCAATTATCCCCCCCAGGATAACGGCCAGCAGCAGACGTATTATAACTGTAGTATTGTTAATGCTCATCAAATCAATGCTTATCCCTGACAAAGCCTTCACCTCCATGATAAAAATCTATATAATCATTTATTGGCATTCATATCTTATATTCATTAGAAACAGTCCCTGAGGCGGTGCGGTAGGACCGGCAAGCTGTCTGTCACGTGCATATAGTATCTCACCTACCCTTTCGGGCGGATAAAGTCCTCTGCCCGCATCCATTAATGTCCCTGCAATTATACGAACCATATTATACAAGAAGCCGTTCCCTGTCACACTAATAGTTATTATATCCCCCTGCCGGCTTATATCAATATCATATATTGTCCTTACATTGTCCACGGTTTGTGTCTTCACCGAGCAAAAGCTTGTAAAATCATGGCTTCCGACAAGATAGGAAGCAGCGCTTCTCATTGCGTCCAGATCCAGCTTATAATATACGAAATGCGTATAAAGCCTCATAACAGGCAGTGCAATGCTGCTGTTTAAGATTCGGTATTCGTATGTTTTCCTGCTTATCGTCCTGCGGGGATGAAATTCCTCCGGTACCTCCTCAGATGATATAATCCTTATATCCTCCGGAAGGCGTACATTTAAGGCATAGCAAAACTTCTCCGCAGGTATGGGGCTTTCGGTATCGAAGACGGCAACATTGCCCATGGCATGGACTCCCGAATCGGTGCGGCTTGCGCCGATTACAGTAATCTGTTCACCGGTCAGATTGCACAATGCATCATTAATAGTCGCTTCAATCGTGGGCTTCCCCGGCTGAAGCTGCCATCCGCAGTAGGCTGTGCCGTCATATGCAACTACCAGCTTAATCCTCTTCATCTTTACAGTACATAAACCTCCAATATCCGTATGCCGATTACCGCACCGATATACAGTAACAGCGTCAAATATGCAATGGCATCTGTTTTTTGATACCTTAAGGGCTTCATCTTGGTCCTGCCTTCTCCGCCGCGATAGCATCTTGCCTCCATCGCCATAGCCAAATCATTTGCCCTTCTGAAGGCGGACACAAACAAGGGTACCAANNAAAATCAGCTCCCCTTGCCATCTGAGCCTTCATTATCTTATCGGTTTCTTCAATTAATATGGGGATAAAGCGAAGGGCTATCGACATCATCATGGCAATTTCATGGACAGGCACCTTTATATGTCTCAGGGGACGCAATATCCTCTCCAATCCGTCGGTAAGACGGTTTGGCGTGGTGGTAAATGTCATGAGGGATGAGCCTAATATAAGCGAAATAAGCCTTATTGCCATAAACACTGAGGAGAATATACCCTCCTTTGATATCCTGATGAATTTCCAGGCAATTAACGGTTCTCCCCTTGTAAGAAATAAATTAAAAACGACCATGAAAACCAACAGGAATACTATTGACTTAAGTCCCCTGAAAATATAACCCAATGGTACCTTTGAAAGCTTTATAATTGAAAATAAAAATAAAAGCACAGCTATATAACCGTAAAAGGACTTGAACAGGAAAACAGATACAATAAATAAAAATGTTCCTGTCAGCTTTAGTCTCGGATCCAAGCGGTGCAGTATTGAATTTGACGGATAATATTGTCCTATAGTAATATCTCTGATCATAGTCTGCCAACCTTCATCCTTACATTTGCCTTAATCATAACCTTTTCATATACATACACACCTACGTGCATATAAACATATACATGTGTATAGACATATGCATTTTCATATACATATGCATCTATTCACGGCCGAACACCTTAAGCAGCTCATCCCTGGCTTCGGAAACATTAATTACATCCGTTCTTACACCAAAGCCCCTGCTTCTAAGCTCATTCATTACGTAAGTAACCTGGGGAGCTGCAAGCTGCATCTCTTCAAGCTCCCTAAACCGGGTAAAGATCTCCCTTACGGTTCCGTCCATTGCAAGGCTGCCCTTGTTCATAACCATTACCCTGTCAACATATTTAGCCACATCCTCCATGCTGTGCGTCACAAGGATTACTGTGATATTGCTTTCTTTATGCAGATAGGCAATCTGATCCAGAATATCGTCCCTGCCTTTGGGGTCAAGCCCCGCTGTCGGCTCATCCAGGATTAACACCTCCGGCTTCATGGCAAGAATACCTGCAATTGCAATCCTTCTTTTTTGTCCTCCGGACAGCTCGAAGGGAGAGACATCCAGAAGCTCGTCACCTATGCCCACCATCTTAAGGGCTTCATAGGTGCGCAGATCCGCCTCCAGCTTATCCAGCCCCAGATTCCTGGGACCAAAATTAACATCCTTAAAAACAGTGGTTTCAAACAACTGATGCTCCGGGTATTGGAACACAAGTCCCACCTTGCTTCTAAGCTCTCTCAAGCTGTAATCCTTATCGTATATATCCATGCCATTAAAATAAATACTGCCTTCGGTGGCCTTCACCAAGCCGTTCATATGCTGGATAAGCGTGGACTTGCCGGAGCCCGTATGGCCGATAAGTCCTACAAACTCACCCTTGCCTATCGAAAAGCTTACATCCTTGAGAGCATGCATTTCAAAGCTGGTTCCGATGTTATATATATAATTTACTTTATCAAATACTATCTGCATAACTTCTCCCGCTGTTCAATCATTTCATTAATGTATGTTAATGCTTAATTCTTATAACCTTTAGCCTTAACTTTTTGCTTTTGGATATTTGCTTTTACTATCTGTTTTCAGCTTTAATCTATTTGCATTAAGCTGCTAGCTTATATAACCTGCAATTGAATCTACAAGCTCATCTACCGTAAGAATCCCCTCCGGAACCATTATGCCTGCCTTCCGAAGCTCATATGCAAGAAGCGTAACCTGGGGGACATCCAGCCTGTACTTCTTAAGCTCCTCCACCATAGAGAACACCTGCCGCGGCGTTCCCTGCATTACAATTCTTCCATTATCCATAACCAATACCTTGTCGGCATAAATAACCTCATCCATATGGTGGGTTATCAGAAGCACCGTGACCTTCTCAGCCTTATTCAGGTTCATTATGGTTGATAAAACCTCTTTTCTGCCGCTGGGATCAAGCATTGCGGTAGGCTCATCCAGCACAATGCATTGGGGCTTCATAGCCATTATGCCGGCAATAGCGATTCTTTGCTTTTGGCCTCCGGAAAGCTTGTTCGGCGACATATTTCTGAACTCAAGCATGCCGACGGACTTAAGGCTTTTTTCAACCCTTTCCCATATCTCATCCGTGGGAATTCCCAGGTTCTCGGGGCCAAAGCCTACATCCTCCTCAACAATGGAAGCAATAATCTGGTTGTCGGGGTTTTGGAATACCATGCCGGCGGACTGACGGATATCCCACAAATTCTTCTCCTCCCGCGTATCAAGTCCGTTAACCCAGACGGTCCCTTCGGTGGGATACAGGATTGCATTTATATGCTTTGCAAGGGTGGACTTCCCTGAGCCGTTGGCGCCAAGTATGGCTACAAAATCACCCCGGGCAATTTCCATACTAATCCCGTCTATAGCCCGGCTTATCGATTCCACATTCCCGTCTTCATCACGCCTTATATATTCAAATGCAAGGTCTTCAACCTTAATCATAGTCATCCTGCTTCCTCTTTTCATCATCAGATGCCTGTTTCTGCTAATCCTTTAATGTATAATATACTGTATCATAGGATTATGCAAGTTATATTTTACACTTATACACTAAAACCAATGCATAAGCCGATACAAAAAAGAGAGGTAATATCACTACACCCCTCTTATGCAGCATCTATTATGTCACTAATGTTATTCATACTCTTCGTCGCTCTCTTAAGTCACGTCTTGTGTACAACAATAAAGGCAGAAAGCTTGCTATGCTGTCTGCCTTGCGATATTAAACCAGTTCAATCAATACTTCCATAGCGGCATCGCCCTTACGGGGACCGATTTTCACAATCCTGGTATAGCCGCCGTTACGGTTGGCATACTTTGGAGCTATTTCGTCAAACAGCTTGTCGGATAAATTGATTGATTTCGTATTCCTCTTTCTGCCTGCAGCTTCCTTGGGTACTTCGGTAACAGGATAAAGGAATCTCATCATCTGTCTTCTTGCATGAAGACGGGAAGGGCTATCCTTCTTGATTGTTTTCTCAATACTGTCATATACGGTAACCTTTTTGCCGTCTACAACTTCCTTAACCCTCTTGCCATCCTTATCCTTCCGGGCAATCTTTGCCGTAACCGTAACTGTTTCGTAATTATCTCTTTCCCTTACAGCCATGGCAATCATGCTTTCGGCAATCCTGCGTATTTCCTTGGCCTTCGCTTCGGTTGTAACAATCTTGCCGTTGTATAATAAATTAGTAACCTGGTTTCTCAGCAAAGCCTTTCTCTGGCTTGAAGTTCTGCCAAGCTTTCTATAACCGGCCATTTCTTTCCCTCCTCTGAGTAATTTACTTATTTCACTCTGTATAATGTCTTAATCATCACTTTGTCTTAAGGAGAGGCCAAGCTCCTTAAGCTTGGTGAGTACCTCTTCCAATGATTTGCGTCCAAGGTTTCTAACCTTCATCATGTCTTCGGCTGTCTTATTGGTAAGCTCTTCGACAGTATTTATTCCGGCTCTCTTTAAGCAGTTATAGGAACGGACGGATAACTCCAGCTCGTCTATATTCATCTCGAGCACCTTTTCCTTCTCGTTATCTTCCTTCTCAACCATTATTTCAGCGGTCTTCGCATGCTCTGACAAGTCAATGAAGGAATTCAAATGCTCGCTGAGTACCTTGGCTGCAAGGCTTACTGCTTCATCCGGCGCCAGTGTGCCGTCAGTGTAGACATCCAGAGTCAGCTTGTCATAGTCTGTCATCTGTCCTACACGGGTGTTTTCAACGGATATATTGACGCGCTCAACCGGAGTGTAAATTGAATCTATCGGAATTACCCCTATTGACAGCTCATCACTTTTATTCTTGTCGGCACTTACATATCCCCTGCCGTTGGTAATGGTCAGCTCCATATACAACCGGCTGTCAGGTCCGCCGCACAAGGTCGCAATTACATGGTCCGGATTAAGTATCTCGATATCCGGATCAGCCTGGATATCTCCTGCTGTCACAACCATTTCGCCCTCTGCTTCTATATAAGCGGTCTTCGGCTCGTTTGAGTCGCTGTTATTCCTGATTGCAAGATCCTTGATATTTATGATTATCTCGGTAACATCCTCCTTGACACCAGGAAGCACGCTGAACTCATGGACAACACCGTCAATCTTTATCTGACTTACGGCTGAACCGGGCAAGGACGAAAGCATAATCCTTCTGAGCGAATTGCCCAGGGTTGTTCCATAACCTCTTTCCAAAGGTTCTACTATAAAGCGCCCAAATTTTTTATCTTCAGAAATTTCTGCAATTTCAATTTTGGGTTTTTCAAAATCGAACACAACAGGACCCTCCTTTTGGGTTTATTAATATCAGCATAGGCCCATAGAGGACCATGCCGGTATTAAGTGCTATATTACTTAGAATACAACTCGACAATAAGCATTTCGTTAACCGGAACATCTATCTGGTCCCTTGTGGGAACTTCCTTAACAACACCCGACAGCGCCTCATGGTTTGCTTCAAGCCATGCAGGAACGGTCCTTCCGTCTGTTACCTCCAGGATATCCTTATATCTTTGTGCACTCTTAAACTTTTCCTTGATCTCTATCGTATCCCCGGCCTTCAATATATAGGACGGTATATTTACGCATCTGCCGTTAACCAGCACATGCCTGTGAGTTACGATCTGCCTTGCTTCAGCCCTGGTCCTGGCATATCCGAGGCGGAATATAACGTTATCCAGCCTGAGCTCAAGTAATATCAGCAGGTTTTCACCGGCGGTACCGGTCTTCATCTTCTGTGCCTTGTCAAATAAATTTCTGAAAGGCTTCTCCAATACTCCGTATATGAATTTAGCCTTCTGCTTTTCTCTTAACTGCAGTCCGTATTCACTCTGCTTTTTGCCTGCTCTTGACAACGACCTGTTGGATTTCTTATCTATTCCCATGTATGCAGGTTCCAATCCAAGTGATCTGCATTTCTTTAAAATCGGGCTCATATCTCTAGCCATTCTTCTTACCTCCCATCAGACTCTTCTGCGTTTTGGCGGACGGCATCCGTTATGCGGAACCGGAGTAACGTCCCTGATACTTGTAACTTCTATGCCGCATGCCTGAAGCGCACGGATTGCTGCCTCCCTGCCTGAACCGGGACCTTTGACCATGACCTCAACCGACTTAAGACCATGTACAAGAGCAGCCTTTGCTGCCGTTTCTGCTGCCATCTGAGCTGCATAAGGAGTCGATTTTTTGGAGCCTCTGAAGCCTAATCCTCCGGCACTTGCCCAAGAAATCGCATTGCCCTCTGCATCAGTCAGCGTTACGATTGTATTATTAAAAGATGACTGAATATGTGCCTGTCCGCGTTCTATGTTCTTCTTGACACGCTTCTTCGTCACTTTCTTAGCTGATGCTATCTTTTTAGCCATTTAACAAACCCTCCTAGTGGATTATACACAATATCTATTACTTTTTCTTATTAGCAACGGTTCTTCTGGGGCCTTTTCTGGTTCTTGCATTAGTCTTGGTCTTCTGGCCGCGGACGGGAAGTCCCTTCCTGTGACGAATACCCCTATAGCAACCGATTTCCTGAAGCCTCTTGATATTAAGTGCGACTTCTCTTCTCAAATCACCCTCAACCATCTGGGTTTCATCGATTATGTCACGAATCCTTGAAACCTCCTCGTCGGTCAAATCCCTTACACGAGTATCAGGATTAACATTAGCCTGGGCAAGTATACGCTTGGAGCTTGCTCTTCCTATGCCGAATATATAGGTAAGGCCGATCTCAACACGTTTATCTCTAGGTAAATCTACACCACTGATACGAGCCATGCGCTCAATACACCTCCAAAATTATAATGTTTTTAGTAATGATTACCGCAACTGCCGTCTTCTAAGCAGTTACGTCAGCCGCTTTAAATTGTAATAAACACGACACCTTCCATGTTTACTAAGACTCCGTGTGGTTTCGCACGGTTCTTAAGGCATGCTGCCACACCCACAATATCACAATAGCTTATTAAGTATTGACCTCAGGCCTTCGGGTTTTAAAGCCTTGGGTTAACTTAAATCAGCCTGTAACACAAAAAGCAAAAACCGGATAATATATAAAACAACAGCGGGCCTTGCCGGCTACCGAACTATTGTAAATTAGCCTTGTCTTTGTTTGTGTTTGGGATTCTCGCAGATAATTCTGACGCTTCCCTTTCTTTTGATTACTTTGCATTTTTCGCAAATAGGTTTAACTGATGACCTTACCTTCACAGTAATTCACCCCCTTCAAAAAAGTCCGCCTATTATTATATCACCGCAGAAATATAATAGCAAGCATTTATTTACATGAGTNNTTGTCACGCCAGATTATTCTGCCCTTTGTCAAATCATACGGGGATAATTCAAGTGTAACCTTATCGCCCGGCACGATTTTGATAAAATTCATGCGAAGCTTTCCGCTGATATGCGCCAATACCCTGTGCCCGTTTTCAAGCTGTACATTAAACATCGCATTGGGTAACTTTTCAATAACCGTACCTTCGATTTCAACAACATCGGACTTTGACATTACTTAACCTCCTTACTGGAATATACAACCGGTACCATNNTTTTTACAGCTCTTTTTATATCCTCATTCCTTACGGAACCGTTCCTTATTATAATAGATAAGTCCTCACCGCACATGCCTAATGATCTGACATGCTTCTTTTTCTTCTTCTTAGGCCTATCCAGCGTTCTGATTTTACCGTCCGCTAAATATACATATTCGCCGTCAATATTAATTATTACATAGCATTTTCCGGTGTCATGGCCTGCCTTTGACAGCACATAGCTTCCTATAACTAATTCTTCCATAAATATCTCCGGTTCATACCTGCATTATCAGCTTCTATAGTGTCAGAATCTCAGGCTCGCCTTCTGTTATTAATATGGTGTTTTCATAATGGGCCGATAATGAACCGTCCTCGGTAACTACTGTCCAGTTATCATCCTCCCAGTACACATCATATCTTCCGGCATTTATCATAGGCTCGACAGCAAGCGTCATTCCT
>DCTS01000059.1:44089-45524 GCA_002329645.1 Lachnoclostridium sp. UBA1434
GTGGTTGCCGGCCAAAGCAAACCTGATCCCTTCATAAAAGCTTTTTTCGGCAACCTCGATAAGCCTTGCGGCTTCCTTGGTTATCCTGCCGACTCCATATGTCCTGGCAGCGTCCGAATGGTAACCCTTATATATAACTCCGCAATCCAGGCTTACAATATCTCCGTCCTTTAAGATCCTTGATTTGCTCGGTATCCCGTGGACAACCTCGGAATTTATGCTTATGCATATTGATGNNTGATGCCGGAAAACCGTTATAGTTTAAAAATGATGGTTCGCAGCCATAGCTTTTTATGATTTCATGGCACTTTTTATCTATGTCCAGAGTGGAAACACCGGGCCTAACCATGCCCTCCAGCTCTTTAAGCACCTGTGCAAGAATGCGCCCTGATCTGCGCATCAGCTCTATTTCTCTGTCCGACTTAATACTTATTGACATATTTCCCTCCTAACGGCGAAAGGACATGTTCAAGTAATCCAAGTCAACAATCCGGCTTTTACTTATCTGAAACAATCCTCACAATCTCATTGAAGACCTCGTCCGGATCCTTCATTCCGTCAACAGTAATCATAACGGTTCTCTTCTTATAATAATCAATCAGCGGACTGGTTTGCTCATGATAAACCTTCAGCCTCTTTCTGACTGTTTCCGGTTTGTCATCATCCCTTAAAATCAGATTGTCACCGCAGTTATCACATATGCCTTCCTGCTTCGGAGGAATATTCACAACATGATAGGTTGCTCCGCATCCCGGGCATACTCTTCTTCCNNGACATCCTCCGAACTATATCGTCATCCGACGCATCTACATTTATAGCATATTCTATTGCGTCTCCCTGTTTTTTAAGGGCCTCATCCAAAGCCTCCGCCTGGGGTATCGTCCTGGGGAATCCGTCCAGTACATATCCCTTGCTGCAATCCGGCGCCTTAAGTCTGTCAATGATTAGGTCAAGCACCAAGCTGTCAGGTACCAGTAAGCCCTGATCCATAAAAACCTTGGCTTTCATACCAAGCTCGGTTCCGTTCTTTATATTCANNACACCAAACCTTGCGGAAAAAAGCTTGGCCTGGGTTCCCTTGCCTGCTCCCGGTGCTCCTAATAAAACTATCTTCATCAATACCTCCAGATGTTGTACGCATTTTTAGCCATTCTCAGCAGGGCATCATCGCTTCCATATTAAAGCATGACGGATAATGCCTGCTGAAATGTATCGACTCTAACCTTTATGGGTAATTGCCGCTGATCCAATCAATCGTTCAGGAAGCCCTTATAGTGGCGTACGAGCAGCTGTGATTCAATCTGCTTCACTGTCTCTATGATAACACCGACCACGATTATGATTGATGTACCGCTAAAGCTTACTCTTGCTCCAAACGCCCCGGAAAAGAATATCGGTATAATGGATACTATTATCAGGCCGACTGCTCCGACCA
>DCTS01000096.1 GCA_002329645.1 Lachnoclostridium sp. UBA1434
CTGCAGAAATTCGGGGTTCCTGTTGTGGTTAGCCTTAACCGCTTCACTTCCGATACGGATGCGGAGCTTTCCTATGTCAAGGAATACTGCGAAAGCAGGAACTGCGAATTCTCCCTTTGCGAGGTCTGGGAAAAGGGAGGAGAGGGCGGACTTGAGCTGGCCGGGAAGCTTCTTAAAACCCTTTCCGAAAAGAAGACACAGTACAGGCCGCTGTACAATCTGGATTTATCAATTAAGGANNAATATACGGCGCCGGCACTGTAACCTATGAGTCCGCAGCAGAAAGTGCAATCAAGACAATTGAGGCTCTGGGATACGGCAATCTGCCTGTATGCATGGCTAAGACCCAATACTCACTCTCGGATGATCCGCTTAAGCTTGGAAGGCCGACAGACTATACTTTAAGCATAAGGGAGGTTTATGTATCCGCAGGTGCAGGCTTTGTCGTAGCCATTACAGGAAATATGATGACTATGCCGGGACTTCCCAGGGTACCCGCAGCAGAGGGTATTGATGTGGATGACGACGGCAATATTACGGGATTGTTCTAGAAAGGCAGTCATTGGGAGATGACTTAATAGCTCGATAAATTATCATATATAATGTGTGAATATATCGGCACATGCCTCCATATATTTTATCGATGAAGGACTTGCATGGTCCTTACGATAAATATGGAGGCATGTATTATGTTGAACAAGATACCCTTTCGTTATACCGATGATATAACCGCAGTCAACAGGGCACAGTTTGAGGTCCATATAAAGCTTTATGAAGGCTATGTTGACAAGATAAATGAAATTGACGGCATTCTTGCAGGCGATGCGGGAAGGGATAAGGCCAATGCCACCTTCAGCTTCTACAGGGAATGCAAGAGAGGCGAGACCTATGCCCTTAACGGCGTTATACTGCATGAGCTGTATTTTGCCAATATGGGCGGCAGATCTGCCGGACCTGAAGCTGTTACCCTAAGGTGTCTCGAGCAGGATTTTAAAAGCTTTAGCCGCTGGCAGGCGGATTTTATAGCAACAGCCCAGGCAAGCAGAGGATGGGCCCTCTTATGCTATGATCAGAGGAGCGCACGTTACAGGAACATCAGCCTGGATGCCCATGACATTGGAAATATAGCATATTCGGCTCCCGTTCTGGTATTGGATGTTTATGAACATGCATACTTCCTCCAATATGCCAACAAAAAAGACGAGTACATAAAAAGGTTCATGAACAATATCAACTGGATGGAGGTTGCCCAGAGAATGAATCCATGAACCTTGTAACCGTATATTTAATTTTACGAATCCGGCCATGCAGTGCCTGAATCATTCATGGCTGCTTATTACCATGTAATGCCCTACAGCTTTTCTGCCCTACAGCTTTTCACCCTTCGAGGACATCTCGCAGTATACGCAGCGGTACATCCCGTTTTCCTTATCGATAAGCTTAAACCTGTGGGGCAGACCCTGCTCAATGGAGGTTATGCATCTGGGATTTTTGCATTTTAAGATATTTTCCACGTATTCGGGAAGCTGAGGGTTCTTTTTCTCTATTATGACGCCGTTATCGATTATATTAATAGTAATCTTATGATCAAGCACGCCGAGCATATCAAGGTTTATTCCGTCCAGCATGCCCTCTATTTTTATTATGTCCTTTTTGCCCATCTTGTTGCTTCTGGCATTCTTTATTATTGCAACGCTGCAGTCCATGTTCTCAAGGTTCAAGTAAGTATATATCTTCATGGCTCCGCCAACCTTGATATGGTCTATGACTATTCCGCGGTTAAGCACTCCGATGTTCAGCATGTTATTCACCATCCTTTTAAATTTATTACTTGATTTCAAGAAGCTTCATTATAAGAGCCATACGCACATATACCCCGTATTGCGCCTGCTTAAAATACACAGCTCTGGGGTCTTCGTCAACCTCTACGGATATTTCATTTACCCTGGGCAGAGGGTGGAGCACCAGCATATCCTCCCTTGCCAGAGCCATTTTCTTCGTATCCAGGATATATGTGTCCTTCAGTCTGATGTAATCCTCTTCATTGAAAAAGCGTTCCTTCTGCACCCGGGTCATGTACAGGACATCCAGCTTATCTATTACAGGCTCCAGCTTCCTGACCTCTTCATAGGGGATGTTATTGGCTTCAAGAACGCCGGTCCGAAGATATGAGGGTATAGTCAGTTCTTCAGGTGAAATAAGAATTATATTTATATTGTCATATCGGGATAGTGCATTGATAAGCGAGTGAACGGTGCGTCCGAATTTTAAATCACCACAAAAGCCGACTGTAAGGTTGTTAAGTCGTCCTTTCAAATTTTTAATTGTCAATAAATCCGTAAAGGTTTGTGTGGGATGATTGTGACCGCCGTCACCGGCATTGATAACAGGAATTTCGGAATAGATTGATGCGACGTATGGAGCACCTTCTTTGGGATGGCGCATTGCACAGATGTCTGCATAACAGGAAACAACACGTATTGTATCGGCAACACTTTCGCCTTTGGCAGCCGAGCTTGAATCGGCTGATGAAAAGCCCAGGACACTTCCGCCCAGATTCAACATTGCGGCTTCAAAGCTTAACCTTGTTCGTGTGCTTGGTTCGTAAAACAGGGTGGCCAGCTTCTTGCCGCGGCATACATCAGAATATTTTGTCGGGTCCTCGATTATTTCCTCAGCGAGTTCGAGAAGCTCACCCAATTCTGAAACAGTAAGGTCGGTCGGACTGATGATATGTCTCATACACACCTCCATATTTTATTAGACGGCCCGCATATTCCTTCGGCTTAAGCTTACAGCGCTTACAGGGTATGCGTCGCTACATCCTAACTGTATATTCTAATATATGAGATGATAAAAGACAACCAATATTTTCTTATAAATGATAGGATATTTTTCTTATATATTCTTAAATATTGCCCATTCTGTATATTAAAAAGCATTACACATTTTTTCAAAATGTGGTATAATAATAGGATACAACTACGAAAGGTGTGCATATATGCTTCAGATTTCCAGAACGGGTATAAGAAATCTTGCCTCGAATGATACGGTTTATGCAAGAGGGCTTCAGTATTACAAGGAAAATCGCATAGTCAGCGCCTCATATTCAAAAGCTGCCAGGCAGTATCGCCTTACCGTCAAAGGTAACTTTCCTTATTCCGTCACTATAGATGAACAGGAGGACGGTTCCTTTGACTATAGCTGCAACTGCCCCTCCAGGCTTAAGGATCAGGGAGCCTGCAAGCATGTGGTGGCTTCATTGCTGTTCATTTTAAAATACCAGGAGCGCACACTTCTTTCAGAAGCAAAGAGCCCGCAGGAAAGGAAGGCAATTCAGATACTTGACTATTTTGCATCGCAGGAGGATGCATTTCTGGTAGGAGAGACCTTTGGTATCGAGGCAAATATAGTAATCCCGTCAATACTGAAGGGAGACCAGACAAGGGCCTATATGTTTTTAAGGGGCGGCGGAACCAGGAAGTATAAGATTCAGACAATCAAAAAGTTCCTGTCGGATCTTTACCATAGCAAGAGCTTCACTCTGGGCAAGGAATTTAAGTATGTGAACGGGGAGAGCTCATTTGATGCAAATGCAGAAAAGCTGCTTAATTACCTGCTGCAAATATATGAAATACAGGATATAATCGATAACAGCCATTTTTCCAGGATATTTTCAAAATCAAGAGTTATCCTGACCAAAAACATGCTGCTTAAGCTGCTTGAGCTTTTGGAGGGAAGCACCTTTAACCTGGAGCTGTACGGGAAGATATATACAGATGTCTGCTATCGCAGAGGTAATCCGGGGATTGCTTACCAGCTTTCTATTGATGAAGAAACGGTTGTAATTGATTATAAGAGCAAAGAGCCTGTGCTTCCGATCACCGAGACCGGGGAGCTGCTGTTTTATGATGGTGTCATTTACAGTCCGGATGCTAAGTTTATCAGGAATTTCAAGCCCTTTTACAACAGCATTGGAAAGGACAGGGAGCCCCTTGTGTTTAAGGGTGAAAGCAAGAACGGCTTTCTTGAGCATGTGCTTCCGAGGATCAGTGAGACTATGGAACTGGATATTCCCAAGGAGCTGGAGGGCAGATATATTACCTGCGATCTTGAGGCCAAGGTGTATATAGACAGGCACAAGAACGGGATTAAGGCGGAGCTTATATTCAAGTACGGGGATTACGAGTTCAATTCCTTTGAAAATGCCTCTGCCGGTACTTACATTATTGTCAGGCAGAAGGAGAGTGAGAATGAAATCATTACGGCTCTTCAGAGGCTTGGCTTCATCCCCTATAAGAATTATTATCTTCTAAAGGACGAGGATAGGATATATGAGTTTTTGTCAGGCAATTTCTCCGAGCTTGAGTCAAAGGCGGCCATCTATTACTCGGCAGAGTTTAAGAGGCTCGGAATAAGCGCTGTAGGCAGCTTTAAAGCCGGTGTAAGGCTTAATTCCGAGGTAGATATGCTGGAGGTTGATTTCAGCCTGGATGGTATTCCGAAGGATGAGTTAAGGGACTTACTCCATTCGTACAATATAAAGAAGAAATACTACCGCCTTAAGAACGGAAGCTTTATTAACCTGGAGGATGAAAGGCTTGAGCAAATATCAAATATCCTCGGCAATCTGAATGTCGGGACCAGGGATATTGAAGGAAATGTCCTAAAGCTTGAAAAGCAGAATGCCTTATACCTGGAGAGTGTGTTCAATCAGAAGGATTTTCTGCTGGAGAGGGATCAAAGCTTTTCTGAGTTCACCGGGAGGATACTCAATCCTGTAATTACAGAGTACAGGATACCGGACGGAATTGAGGCGGAGCTTCGGCCTTACCAGATAACCGGTTTCAAATGGCTTAAAACCCTGGCTGACAGCGGGCTTGGCGGAATCCTGGCTGATGACATGGGCCTTGGGAAGACATTGCAGTCAATAGTATATATAGCCTCCTGCAGCAAGGGAAGCTTTCTGATTGTATGTCCCACCTCCCTTATTTACAACTGGCTGGATGAATTTGAGAACTTTGCACCCGGTATCAGGGCGGGGGTGGTGAACGGCACTCCTGCGGAAAGGCAGAGTATAATTGAAGACCACGCCAATTATGACGTACTGATTACATCATACCCGCTGATAAGGCGTGACATAGCATTTTATGAAAAAATCAGGTTCCACACCGTATTCATAGACGAGGCACAGTTTATAAAGAATGATTCCTCCCTGAATGCAAAATCGGTTAAAAGGCTTTCGGCAGACCATAAATTTGCATTAACAGGAACACCAATCGAGAATAACCTGTCCGAGCTGTGGTCCATCTTTGATTTTATCATGCCAGGATTTCTTGGCAGCCATAACAGGTTTGTTGAGATTTATGAAAAGCCTATAATCAGGGAGGATACTAAGGCCCTTGACGACCTGCACCAGCGCATCAACCCATTTGTCTTAAGAAGGATGAAGAGGGATGTGCTTACGGAGCTCCCGGATAAATATGAAACCAAGATGCTGACGGATCTGACCGAAGAGCAGAAGAAGGTATATCTTGCATTTCTTGAAGAGGTAAGGGGCGAGATTAATTCCGAAATAGTCAGGAGAGGCTTTGAACGAAGCAGTATAATGATATTGGCTGCACTGACAAGGCTCAGGCAGATATGCTGCCATCCTTCAACATTCCTTTCAAATTATCAGGGCGGAAGCGGCAAGCTGGAGCTGCTAATGGATATAATACCGGAGCTTATAGCCAACGAACACAGGGTGCTGGTATTTTCACAGTTTACATCAATGCTGAGGATCATTGAAAATGAGCTTAAGGATATGAATATCGGGTATTTTTATCTGGAGGGCTCTACGCCTACCGAGGAACGGAATGAATATGTCAAAAGATTTAACGGCGGAGAGGGCAGTGTTTTCCTGATATCATTAAAGGCAGGAGGCACGGGGCTTAATCTCACCGGGGCGGATACAGTAGTTCATTTTGATCCCTGGTGGAACCCTGCGGTTGAGGATCAGGCAACCGACAGGGCATATCGCATCGGCCAGCTCAGCAAGGTGCATGTAATAAAGCTGATTACCAGAGGAACGATTGAAGAGAAGATTTTCAAGCTCCAGAGGAAGAAGAAGGAGCTTTCGGACAGTATAATCAGCTCTGGAGAGGTGTTTATTAATACACTTACAAGGGATGAGCTTGAGGAGCTTTTCACACCATTGACACGTTAAAGATAAAACATCCACCGGCGTTATTGGCCGGTGGATTTGTATGTATATTTCAAAAACATCCACCGGTGTATTTGTATATATATTTTAATAGCATCCAACGGTGGCATTGACCGGTGGATTTGTATGATTATTTCAATAGCATTCACCGGTGGCATTGACCGGTGGATTTTGGAAAGCATATACTTAACGTAATCTTAACACAGTTTTATGGTATGCGGCGGCAATCCCTGCCGCCATTACTGCTTTTATGATATCAAAGGGTACAAACGGGATTACGCATAGTGTAAGAGCCCTGATAAAGCCGGCATCCATTACAAGCATGAACCATACGCTCCCAAGCATGTAGCCAAAGAATAAGGAGGCCGCCATTCCCAGAAGCATGGCCGGAATTTTATACCTTTTTGCATATTTGTATGAAAGGGATATGAGAAGCGCCATACCCGGGTATGCCATCAGAAAGCCGCCGGTAGGACCTGCAAGGATCTGAATTCCTCCCTTCATGCCTGCAAAGACGGGAAGCCCGAAGGCTCCGAGAAGTATGTAGGACACGGTTGCAAGGAAGGAGGAGCGGGGAGACAGTATAGCTCCGGTCAGGAACACACCGAACCAGGACAGGGTAAAGGGTATTGGCTGCAAGGGTATGGATATCTGAGAAAATACGCACATCAATGCTGTGAATAGTCCGGTCAGCACCAGATTCAGTGTACGTGAAAAGCCAGGTTTACTATTATCCAAGGGATTACACCTCATTTATGCATTATATTATAAAAACAATATAGAACAGTATGTTACAGTCTGTAATTATATATCAGTAAAACTATTTATATAGCCCACATATTATTAATCATGAAGCTGCCGGACGCTT
>DCTS01000034.1:0-5720 GCA_002329645.1 Lachnoclostridium sp. UBA1434
TCACCTGCTAGCATTTGCCAGCTTGGCTGGACGCACACATCAATACAACCGTCTCAACGTGGGTTGAGTTGATGGAATTGATGTCATTTGAAGAAAAATGCTTCCTGCGTTCGCGGAAACATATCAATGGGTTTCTGTCATTTTCTCTGTAAACCGACGTTCATGGAAACATATCGACTGGTATAATCGCCAGTCTCTTACATGCTTCAATTTTTTTCTGCATTCATAGTTTTCCAAATTGCCATTGGATGCTGTATTATATTCTCCAACATCTCCCCGGAAAATAATAAGTCTGGCTTATAAATTCCAGCGGCGAACTCACGTAAATATTCTTTATGCTTTGGTGTCAAGACAATACTGTTTGCAAGAAAATCCTTTACTTCAGATTTGGCTTTATCCAATTCAAATCTTTCACTTCTTACCAGCATGGGATATAAATGCTGATAAACTGTCTGCTTTTTTAACCCATCCACATGCTCAGGCGAAAAACTAAGTTTTGCTGCTTCTCCTGAAATGGAACCGTAAAAAACTAATGCATTGCAATAACTGTTAAAATCCTCTTCAGAAAGAATACCATATTTTTTAACATTATATAAATCATAAAAATCCCTCGCTGCAAGACGGTTAAACAAGGCTGCCGTTTTAGTAGCTAAAAGTTCGATATAGTGTAATGTTTTAACTTCTCCTCTGATGCCAAATAGCTCTGTATTGATTTTTCTCATAACAGGTGACCAAATATGATGTCTTAGGGAATAGTTTATTTCAATTTTTAAGTTATCATAATTACCTGCATTGTTTTGGAAACGAGCTACAGTTGATTCCAAAGCAAAATAATCTTTGGATTTTTGTGATATACTGTATCCTTCCCTCTCTAAGTACCCATGCAGTAATTCTTTTACCCTAATCCGTTCCTCAAGCACCTTCTCTCTGTTATCATAGGAGTGAAAATCCAGATCTATATCTACAGATAACCTTGGCAAAGCAAAAATGGTTAGGTTTAAGGCAGTTCCACCCTTTAGAACTAATCGCTCTCTTAAAAAAGCATTGCTATTTATAAATTCCAGTATTAATATTAATCGGTGAACCTTTTCTATGACATCTTTGTGAAATCCTGTCTTTTCAGAAAGCTCCAAGTAATATCTTTTATCTGACCTAAACAAAAATACCACCCTTTTCTTCCAGAGCTTTTGGCACTATAAGACCCCAGCGCTTTATGAGTATGCCATTACCGTCCTTTGCTTCCTCATCTATATATCTTCTCGTATTTCCGGTCTTTTTTTCTATTTGATGTAAAAAAACATCTGTTATTCCCAGAGAATGCTGATACCGTTCCAGGAAATAGCCTGCTTTTTTATAAAGCAGCTGTTTATCATATATTTCAAGATATTTTCCCAATTTTACTTCATCAAGAACCCTGCATATTTTTAGTATCTCATCCAGTTCATAGACACCACCACAATAATCTAATCTGTCCAGACAATCAACAACTGTTTTTTCAAGGTCAGTAAGCCTGATTTTATTATTCAGACGATAGTGTGTAATTCCATCTCTGTATCCTTTCCCCACATATTTGTATAAAACTCCTTCAAATTCAAAATCGGAAATCTTTTGCTCTGATGCTACATAAACTATGAAACTTATTTGATGGGATAATCCATGAACCTCAATAGCAGAGTGGTAAGTCAAATAAGCATTGTTATTTATTTTGCTTGCAACTAAATATCGGTCAGCCACAGCCTCCCTGTTTTCTAAGTTTATAGCGCAATACAAGTTTCGACGGACTCGTTTTATAAGACCTTTTTTTACATATGAATTCAATATTACTTTAGCATTTTCTATGCTCCCTACAACTTTTTGAGCATCATCAAGATTAAAAACCTCAAGCTTCAAAAAATCTTCATAGTACTTCATGCCAATCACTCAGTTTCATATTTTTCTTATAAGTTAATAATAGTATTAACTTTACAGGATAATTTAATACTATTATAATTTATGTTTCTCATTTTTACAATAGATTAATAAAAAATTTAACTTTGTAATATAAAAATGAAACTATAGCGTTTATAAGTTAGCTACTTCAGATATAGAAAAGTGTAGAGAAGCTCAAGCAAATCATTAACATCAGCTCAGATCATTCCCAAAACGCTATTATTTAACCAACTTATACTATGGCTATTTTAAGAACCATCTGTTTGTGGGAACAAGTCAATGGGTTTTACCCTTTCTCTGTCAATTCACCGGCTGTGGGAATTTATAATACTTTAATCATAATTAAACAAGGATTTTCAGAATCCCACATTTCGGTCAACGTTGTCAATTCTTCGAAACCAACATTTTTATAGAATTTCCTTGTTCTTTCGTACGGTTCATATTCCGCTATATCGCTTAAAGTTTTTACGATTACGTACTTACAATTATTATTCCTAAAATATTCTTCTGCTTGAGCCAATAATAATCTTCCTACACCCTTTCTATGATACTCAGGTAATACTCCCAAAACATAGATATCGCCAGTATGACCATAATGTATCTTTATTGAAATAAAACCAATGCATTTATCATCACGATTCAATGCAATCCAAAAAGGCAAAGACGCTACACCCTCCACATACTCATTAAGAGCTTTCTCATTACCAAACCATTCTGGCAAAGACCTTAGAATCTCCTCAGCGAACTGAGATTTCTTATTTGAATCGTTCACTTCGACTATACTAACATTCATTTCCATACCCCTCCAGTAATAGTATTCAACCCAAACAAGCAAAACCTGTAATGGATGAGTATACCTGCATTAAATGTACATCCATCCTGTCTCCTCAACCCCTATGAAAAAAGGCCGTTATCTATTCTGTCAACTCAACCCTACCTATTTTAGGGCTCAAATTATACCCCCAAAATACCCCCTCGATATGTTCCCGTGTACACATTTTAGCCCTTTAGGTTGAGTAGGCAACTTGGATGTAATTCCGGAAATCCAGTAAAATAAAGGCTTACAGGTTTGTAATCAATACTACGCACTCAACATGCACCGTCTGCGGAAACATATCCACAGCACATGCTTTCTCCACCCTATAGCCTCTTTCTTGAAGCACATGAAGATCCCGTACCAGTGATGTGGGCTTACAGGATACATAGATTATCCTGTCAACACCGAACTCTATGATTTTATCCAGAGCCTTAGGGTGTATACCGTCCCGGGGCGGGTCAAGTATGATAATGTCCGGCTTTTTATCAAGCTCCTCCACTACCTTAAGCACATCTCCCGCTATAAAGCTGCAGTTGTCAAGTCCGTTCAGAGCTGCATTTTCCCTGGCGGCTTTTACTGCTTCCTCAACAATTTCAACACCTGTTACCTCACCTGCGACCGGAGCAAGTATCTGGGCTATCGTACCTGTTCCGCTGTAAAGGTCATATATTCTTTTATTCCTGGTGTCTCCTGCATATTCTCTGACCTTGGAATACAATACCTCAGCACCGTAAGAGTTGGTTTGAAAAAACGAGAAGGCTGATACTCTGAATCTTAATCCAAGCAATTCCTCCGTTATGCTGTCTTTCCCGTACAATACCTTAGTCTCTTCATTAATGACCGCATCCGACAGGCTGTCATTGCGGGTATGAAGGATACCGGTAATCGTACCCTCAAGCTTAAGTGTAAGAAGACGTTTGACCAAAGACATTAAAATGTAGTCAGTAACGTCATCTTCGGATGTTTCACCCGTATTTTCAAATCCAGACTTCCGTAATGGGTGAACTGTATCACCGAATGCTTCGACCGCATTAATTACAGCAGGCACCTGCGATGTAGTTACAATATCGACAAGAATTTCACCTGTCCTTTTGGCCTTGCGCACCACAAGATGCCTTAAGAAGCCCTGGTGTTTGTACATATGGTAATAATCAAAGCCATTCTCTCTGGAGAAATCGAGCACACAGGACAAAATCCTGCTAAAGTCCTTATCAGCAATGGCACAGTCGGCAGCCGTCAGAACATCATGGAAGCTGTCCCTCTTATGAAATCCAAGTGTCAGTGGACCTCCCTTCTCGGCATCTCCGAAGGTGTATTCCATCTTGTTGCGGTATTCCCATTCTATCGGACTTCCCAGTATTCCCTCATATTCATAGCTTTCACATACCCCGTCCAGTAGTCTTTTAACCTGGTCACTCTTAATAACAAGCTGCGTCTCATAAGGGAGTGTATGATAGCTGCATCCTCCGCAGGCTCCGAATATTGAACATGCTCTGTCCCTGGTCTCAAGTGCGGATCTTTCTAATACCTCGACAAGCTTACCTTCCGTTCTTTCAGACCTTATCCTGTTTATTGCAAAGCTTACCTTTTGTCCGGGTATGCAGTTTTTAACTACTGCCTTTTTACCTTCCAGCTCAACTATTCCCTTATTCGGATAATCTACCCGGACAACCTGCCCGTTATAAACTTGTCCTTTTTTCATCTATAAATTATGCATATCTTCAATATGCATCCTCCAATTTATAATATAAACTTTATCAGTATATCCATGAAATGACAGAATAATAAATAAGATATACAAGGCTTTATGCATAACTTATCTACCGGCAGAACCACTCGGTAATATCCATTCTGCAGTACCACTCCGAAATGCCTTGTATCTGATATCAATCGGGAAGATTGCCATCCTGACTATATCAAGCAGAGTTTCTACCTGACTATATCAATCTGGCAGGACTTCATTGTCACAAGTGCAGCCTCATGGGCTTCCGGCGTGACACCTGCACAGCACTTGGCATCCACCGATACGGGTACCTCCGGAAGCATGGCTTTTATAAGCAGGGCATTGGATACCACGCAAATGTCGGTACATACGCCTGCAAGCTCAATGCTATCGATTGATTCGCTTTCACTTAGCTGCTTAAGGTATTCGGCAAGGCTTAAGGATCCGAAGGTGCCTTTCTTAAACACCGTATAATCCTTGCCCTTTTGCATTACGGCATCCAATATCCTTTCATTGTTCTTCCAGCCCTCGGTTCCTTCAATGCAGTGCTCGACCGGAAGCAGCCTGCCCTCCTGCGTTGAAAGATAATTCTCATCATGTGTGTCCTGGGTTAGAATAATCTTCCCGTCAAAGCTGCGTATTTTTTCAACAAAAGGTTCTATAACGTCCTGAGCGTCCTTTGTTCCAAGAGCTCCGTCTATAAAGTCGTTTTGCATATCAATTATTATAAGTATATTCATAACACACCTCCGCCTTATAATAAAAAATCACCGGTTTTTTGCCTTATCATATTTCTATAAAATACTGGATAAATTTATATTATCATAGTACAGGCTGATTTTCTACAGAAATCGGTGTGTCGTTGTGATTGCCCGGATAAGGTTATAAGCTTTATTTCAGCATATAGCTGTTGTTCAATATCATAGTGTTGTATAAAAACAACACATCCTGATCTTTAAAGTCGATATAATCTCCCAGAATATCTGCTGCCATATACCTTAAGTCGATAAGGGTTATACTGTCATATCCCTTAATCAGAAGGGGTGCCAGACTGCTTCCAAAGGAATCCCTGAATATTATAAGCTCCCTGCCGGTTTTTACTTCAATCCCGGTTTCTACTTCAATCCCGGTTTTTACTTCAGTCCCAGTTTCTACTTCAGTCCCGGTTTCATCCTGCATACCCGTTTCCGCCCCAGCTCCGGTCTCCGCCCAGATCCCGGTTTCTGACCAGACTCCCGTTTCCGCTTCCGC
>DCTS01000034.1:5784-20947 GCA_002329645.1 Lachnoclostridium sp. UBA1434
TTTCCGCTTCCGCCCAGACTCCCGCTTCCGCTTCTGCTCTGGTTATGGTAAGCATGGATTTCGGCCCAGACAGGAAAAAATCATAAGGATCCACAGAATCGAACTTGTCAGTTATATATACCCTGCTTATACTTCTTTCTATGTGGTCATACACCTTGGCCTTTTCAATCGTCTCATTAGTAAGGTATACCAGCCTGTCGGGCTTAAGAAACGGCAATGCCGCCTGCCCGTAGTAGGAGCCGTAGAAGGGATAGAGAGTTTCGGCTCTGTAATTGACATCTGTATCACTTACGCTATTGCCCATTCTTTCAAGCAGCATGTCTGCAATACCGGTAAGCCTGTCCTGCCTCCAGTGAAGATCGCCAGTGTAATAGTCGTCAATGTCAAGCTCCCCAAACAGGTTTATATATTCCATGTTCCTTACGTTTTGCTCCATCAGCTTGACAAGGCGGTCATAATCCATGACGGGATATCCTCTGCCGGCCGCAAGGTAATAATTCTTGTCAGGAATTATGGCATAATAGACCCTCATACCCTGCAGGTACTTGTCATACACCTCGTTGAACTTGTCCGCCGCATTAAGTATTGCCTTCTCGTCAAGGGGGTACTCCAGCTTGCCGATATGGCCGTTCTCGGCATATATCCCGTTGTTGTCCTTTTGCATCAGAATTTTATAAGCTGTCAGCGCTTTAAGACCTCTGAAGCCGTCCCGCATAACAAACTGGTCAAGAAAATACTTCTCGTATTTTTCAAACAATACCCCGCTTAACAGTTCTTCCCTTGAAAATGCAGGTACCTGGACCAGCTTTCTCCGCTCGCTTGAGGATATCTTCCTGTCGGGGAGCAGAAGGTTGGCAAGCATCAGTCCAAATACGAAAATACAGAAACATATAATTACTGCCAGGCTCTTATAATACCTTGCCTTGCTGCCATGGCTTTGCCCGATAATTCCGATGCCCTGAATATTTATATCACTGTCTTGCTTTTTAATATCACTGCCTTGCTTATTAACTTCGTTATCATGCATATAAATCCCTGCCCTCAACTAAAAACGAAAATATAAAAACGGGTTGAACGAACCGTCCACCAGATATCCTGTTATCACAGCGAGCAGCAGCATAACTGCCGTCGGTTCAAGTATATTTATAATACTGCTGCCTATCCTGCTCTTTACCACCCTTTTATATAAGCCTGCAGCCAGTGGAGTAGCCCCGAACGCTGCTAATGCAAGCATGGCGCCATAGCTTCGCATATAGTACAGGGTTTCGGCTCCGTATAGAGGAAGCTTAAGAAGGCCAAGCATTCCCATGATGCTTTCAATTGCGCCGCCCGTACTATCGGAATTGAATATGACAAAGCTCATTATTACAAGAAATATTACGTAAATGCGGGCAAATGCGGACGGAAGCCTGTCAAGCAGGCCCTTAAGAAAAATCTTCTCCAGTACCAGCAGGAGCGCAAAATACAGTCCCCATATAATGAATGTCCACTCCGCGCCATGCCACAGGCCTGTAAGAAACCATACGACAATGATATTGAATATCCATCTTGCCTTACCCACACGGTTTCCGCCCATGGGGATATATACATAATCCCTGAACCATGTTCCCAGGGTCATGTGCCACCTTCTCCAGAATTCAGTTATGCTTTTTGAGATATACGGATAGTTGAAGTTTTCGGGAAAAGTAAAGCCGAATATCCGGCCAAGGCCTATTGCCATATCGCTGTAACCCGAGAAGTCATAATAAATCTGAAATGCATATGCTATTGCCGACAACCAGCCCATCAGTACCGTCCTCTCGCTGCTGCCCTGGGCTGTCTTAACAAGCTCTCCCAGGGTGTTTGCAAGAATAATCTTCTTGGACAGCCCTATTACAAAGCGGCTTATACCGCCTGCTGCATTTTCAATGGAATGTGTACGTGACGACAGCTCCGCCTCCACATCGGTATACCGTACTATCGGCCCTGCAATAAGCTGCGGAAATAGCGATACATATGCGGCAAAGCTTATGATATTCTTCTGCACCCCTGCATCACCTCGGTAGACGTCTATCGTATAGGATAATATCTGGAAGGAATAGAAGCTGATGCCAATAGGAAGGGTAAGCCGAAGCAGAGGAATGTCTGCATGCAGCAGTATATTCATGTTCTCAATCAGGAAGTCGGCGTATTTGAAGAATACCAGAAGGCCTATGCTTACAACGATTGATGAAATAAGGGCCATTCTTGCATAGCCTTTCCTTCCGCAATCTTTTGCCTTCGATATCCAGATGCCGTGAAGGTATCCGGATGCGATTGACGCAAGCATGAGCAGGCTGTATACGGGCTCACCGCAGAAATAAAAGAACAGGCTTGACAGAAGGAGTACAAGATTTTTATATTGTTTTGGGACTATATAATATAGTCCCAAAACAACGGGTATAAAGTAATATATGAATGTGATGCTTGAAAACAGCATATCAGTCCTTTAAAGCCAGAAATGCTTCATGCAGCGGCTTTGCCTGATCGTCGCTCATTACCAGGAAAATGACATCACCGATGCTGTCCACAATTATGTTCTCCTTCTGTACTCCTACACATATCCATTTCATCGGGTCCGCATTTTCCCTGATATCGGTTTTAACCTTTTCCACATCCGCGCCTTCCTTTACGCGCACCAGCACCAGAGAATAAGCTCCCGGCTGTATCATCGGCTCGGAAGCTAGGGCTTCTTCGAATTCTATTCCTTCCTTGCCAAGATAATACTTGCAATTCTCGGCGGTGACCTCTTCCCTCATAAGCCCGTCCTTTATATATGCCTTGAAATTGTCGTCAACATCTGCCGTTTCATATATCTTATCCATTATTTCCTCCAGGCTTCCCGCAAGATTTTCACTTTTCCTGTCGTCTGACTTGTCTCCGGGCTTCTCCTCATCCTTTTTTGCTCCGCATGCAGCAAGGCTAAAAGCCATTATCAGAGCTGCCATAATCCATAAGAATCTTTTCATTGTTTCTCTCCTTTACATGATGTCATTTTGCGTTTACATGATATTAGACGGACCATACGGTAAAATAGTTGCAAATAATTCGCATCAGAAGCATCTGTAAATTGGTTCCAGAATTGAGGATAGCCGGCTTGAAGCCGGTATATTGTATATTATTTAGTTTGGACTCTATGGTTTCAGGACTACCTTTATGCAGTTATCCTCTTTTTTGTCAAATATCTCATAGGCATGGGAGCCCATATCAAGGGGCAGCCTGTGGGAGATTATATCTACCGGATTAAAGCTTCCCTTTCTTATAAGCTTCAGTATGGGGTCTATATATGCATGTACAGGGCACTGTCCCATCCTTAATGTTACGTTCTTTGCAAAGAAATCCCCCAGAGGAAACATATTGTATCTGGCTCCGTATACTCCTATAAATACTACCGTACCGCCCTTCCTTACCGCCTGCGCTGCAATCTCTATGGCAGATTTGGAGCCTCCCTGCAGCTTGAGCAGAGTTTCAATCTTCTCGAAGGTTGTCATTTTCCCGTCTGCTCCGACACAGTCAAGCACCACATCGGCTCCGCCGTTGGTTTTCTCGTGCAGGTATTCCCCGGTATCCTCGTATTCCTCAAGATTAACCGTTTCTACTCCGTATTTCCCGGCATGCTCCAAACGGTAGCCTAAATAATCCACTGCCAGTACCCGTCCGGCTCCCGCCATAATAGACCATTTTATTGCGGTAAGGCCGACCGGCCCGCATCCAAGCACAATAACCGTATCATCTTTTTTGACGCCCCCTGTTTCTACACCCCAGTAGGCAGTAGGCAGAACGTCCGTAAGAAACAATACCTGTTCATCCTCAAGATCCTCCGGCACTGCCCGGGGTCCGACATTTGCATAGGGCACCCTTAAGAGCTCAGCCTGACCGCCGTCATATCCTCCGTAGGTATCACCGCAGCCGAATACTCCTCCGCATTCATAATTGGGATTGGAGTTATCGCACTGGCTGTATAGCCTGCTTTCACAGAATCTGCAATGGCCGCAGGCAACGGGAAACGGCACTATTACCCGGTCACCCTTTCTGACCTTTGTGACCTCAGGGCCTGCTTCCACCACTATTCCCATTGCTTCATGGCCGAGGATGGAGCCTTTTTTCATATTAGGAACCATGCCGTGAAATAGATGCAGGTCCGATCCGCATATTGCTGCAGAGGTAACCTTAATTATAATGTCATCAGGCTTTTCAATTTTTGGGTCTGCAACCTCAGCCACACTGACTTTTTTAATTCCATCATAAATAAGCGCTTTCATACTGCACCGGCCTTTCAAATATAGATTAACAGGCCGTTTCATGGCTGAAGCGCTTATCTTATCATTTATCGGTCAGGCTTGCATCCAGCCTTTATACCGGCCCTGGATGCTATTATATTTCCCAACCGAATGTTATATATGCAATTAATCTTTACATGCCGGTTCCGTACGTTGACTGCTATGTTCTTCCGCATCAAGTAAGTTTTATTACTTATCTCATCTGCCTGCGGGCTGGCTAATGTCTGATAAATATTCTTACAGACTTATTACTTCATAACATTTGCTTACTGCAGCCCATCAACCAGGGCAAGGTATGTGATGGCTATTATTTCTCCGTCCTCGGCAATAAACAGTATGGAGGATTCACCCTTTTCATAATTATAGGAACCGTCTCCGCCTTTGTAACCCTCACCATAAGCTGCAATCATGTCCTCAACGGTTGAGCCGATATATATTCCCTCAGGAGTACTGACTGAATCATCCCTGAAATACACGGAGGATATATAATCCGTTTTATCATCCTTCGGGTATGTCGTAAGTTCGAAGCCGCTGTAATACCAGGTTTTATCAAGGCCTTTGAAGGCGCAGCTTTCAGCCTCGAAGTACTGCTGCGGCTCGCCCAGCGCCTCCAGTACCGGTGCAACATCCGTATTCATCTGAATAGTTACTCCGTTATAATCAAATACATAGCCGGGATCCACCTTAACACCTGCGCTGTCGGCATCATCGTCCCTGCTGTCCTGCCCGGATACAGGCTCATCATCGGGAAGGCCCACATCATCGGGTTTATCCTCTTTAGAACAGCTAATAAGCAGCATGGCCAATAATAAACAGCATATCAATAATAACTTTTTCATTATAATCCTCCGTTTTACGTTAAAATACTACATATATACCAATTTACTATGAAACTATGATTATTCTGTGACCACATTATATTATATCTCTTCTGTCTTACATGTCAGGATAAGCTCTTAATTCTCCTCAAGTGTCTGGGCCCTGCCGCCGTAGCTTTTCAGATAGCCGTATTCCTTAAGCTCCCTTTCCTGGTCTGCCTTCATGGCATAATAGAAGTCGGCCTTCTCCTGCCACCTCTCGGCCGTACCAGCCTCACTCCTGCGGTCTGCAAGGCCAAATTCCTCACTTAGTATCCTTCCCAGATAATACGTGAATTTTTCAGCGCCCGAAAGATTCATATGCAGTCCGCCGTCGTATGTGTCCTTATTATAATCAATGCCGAATTCATCGGTATGCTCAAGAAAATTAATATAGGTAAGCCCGTTTTCCTTAGCATACTCCTTCATCTGGTCGTCCCATTCCTGATACCAGTAGGGGTATATGCTGGGGGATTTGATCAGGAAAAGCCTGATGTTATTATCCTTGCAAAGCTTGGTCATTTTGTCAAGGTAATAATAGCTGTTGTCACCGAACCTGTAATCGGGAAGCTTTCTTCCCTCGGGTATTACGTTGGCAGGCTTGGTGTCTATCCTCATGAGATAACCGTTGTGGCTTATCTTATCCCTTTTGAACAAATATTTAAAGTCCTCCCCGGTAAGGGAACTCCATCTTGAGTGGTATCTGAGTATCGGGAAAATGTATGATATCAGCTCCTCATCCTCCATCATGGAAGCCTTGACGGCCTTAAGCTTGGTTGCGGAAAGCTTCATTCCGTCTAGGGTAAGCCTGTTGTATGCTTCCTTCTGCGGCTCGTTGTACTTCATTGCAAGAACATTGAATACGACAACATCCGGCTTCTCATACTTTAAGGTTTCTTCCAGAAGATAATATGACTGCCAGACAAGCTGCTGCGCACTTCCTCTTATGTAGCTTGTAATGCCGTAATTTTCCCACAGGGTGATTGGGGATACATTGGAGAACACCTCGCAATCGCCTATGAAGATTACGTCATGGTCCTTAACATCCTCATAATACTCCGCCACCAGATTCCCCTCATGTATCTCGGACATATATTTCGGCATAAGAAGCCTCTGCAGTATTGCAATAAAGGCTATTAGAAATATTACCGCCGCTATATTTATAATGATTTTCTTCTTCATTAAGCTTTCAGCCTTTCCATAAACACAATTAAAGTGTTATCTTCCGGTGCTATCTTCCGGCATAATCCTTGAGTCACATTCATAATCTTTCTCATTAACATGCCTCTGCACTCGTCTTCCAAATCAATAATATACAAACTTTTTACATTTTCTATCATATTATCAGAATCTGCTGTATATAAACTGGCTGGAATCATATCCGGGGCCGTAGGCGCCAAAGAGCAGGATGGCTATTATCAGTGCAAAGTATACTGCATACCTCACTATAAGAGGCCTTCTGGCAAGTATGTCCCTGAAGCTTTCTGCGCGGGACCTTAAGCTTACGAACAGCATAAGCGCCGCACCGGCAGCAAATACTATATAATCAGCAGGACTTAATCCAAACAGTGCCTTGCCCCCCTGAAACAGCTCGGGAAGATTCCATTTGGTTAAGATGGTCCCGTACATCCTGAAGGTAAGACCTACATTCATGTAACAGTCAAAGGTACGTAAGAAGCTCATAAGCCAGAAGGTACGCACAACCTGGAACAGGCGGTACCAGAAGGCGTCCCTGACTTTAAACCGGCTGTGGAATTTATTGTACAGCGGTATGCATTCCTGGGATATAAGTATTACAACTGCATTCAAAAGTCCCCATACGATGAAGTTCCATGCTGCCCCGTGCCATATGCCGGTGGTAAACCATACCACAAGGGTAGCAATATATACGGGCAGCCTCTTGCCCATGGTATCCCCAAGCGTTTTCCTTCCTTTACGCGAGAGGTTTTGCATCGGTTTTGAAACGGATATGGGATAGAACATATAATCCCTGAACCAGGTCCCGAGAGTGATGTGCCATCTTCTCCAGTATTCCGTAATTGATTTTGAAAAATACGGGCGCTGAAAGTTTTCCTTAAGCTTAATCCCGAATATCTGTGCAACTCCCAGGGCAATATCTATTCCTCCTGTAAAATCGGCGTAAAGCTCGATTGCATACAGGAACATGCCGCAAAGTACAAATACGCCCTGATATTCCCCCGGATTTCTTATTATCGTACTTACGGCGACAAATAGACGGTCGGCTATGACAAGCTTTTTAAAATATCCCCACAGCATCCTCTGCAGCCCGTATGATATATTACGGGTAACAAAGCCGCTGCCGGAATATAGGGTTTCCTTAAGATCATCGTATCTGCTTATAGGTCCCTGTACTAACTGGGGGAAAAATGATATGAACAGCAGGAGTCTCGGGAAATTCCTTTCACATGGATACTTCCCTCTGTAAACGTCTATGATATAACCCATGGTCTGAAAGGTATAAAAGGATATGCCAAGGGGCAGCACAAAGCCAAGAAGCGGCAGCTTCCCGTCCACCTTGAACACATCCAGCAGAGTGTTGATATTAATAATGGTAAAATCCGAATACTTAAGCACCGCCAGGATGCCGAAGTTTATTACCATGCAAAGCACAAGCCAGAGCCTCTGCCTCTTCTTCATCCGTTCCTTGTAAGCCTTTCGCTCTTCAATTGAAAGCTCCTCTTTCTTCTGCTTAATATACTCCGAGGAGGTCCTTTGCAGGGCATCCAGCTTAAGTCCCGTATAAAAGGTGGTTAAGGCGGTTGCCAGTATGAAAAGCAGATATCCCGGTCCTGAAAAGGCATAGAAGGAAAGACTTGCAATAAGCAGGAGCATCCATCTGAATTTTGCGGGGATTAAGTAATACAGTATTGCCAGTACGGCAAGAAACAAAAAAAAGCTATACGATGTAAACAGCATAGTACCCCCTGTTACTCTTCTTCAATAAGGCGCTCTATAAGAGAATACAAGGCCTTTGCAGAATTAAAATTCTCCGGGATGATCTCCTCCACCGGAATAGTAACATCAAATGTCTCGCTTATATCGGATACCAGCGACACAATATCGAAGGAATCTATAATTCTGTCGTCAATGAGTCTGTCATTGGTTTCAAAGTCAACCTCCGGGTGCAGACCGTGTAAAATTTCAAGTAATTGCTCCATTATCTCTCTCCTATAATTAAAGTTTATCAGTTTCTTTGTTTATTCTGCAATTCCGTGCCGGGTGCATAATGAAATTATCGTTTGCTTTGGTGCTTAATCTATTGCACTACCTTTTACTGTATTTCTCCTTAAGAAAAACACGGTCTATCTTGCCGTTGGCCGTCAGCGGCATCATATCCAGGGACTCAATAACATTCGGCACCATGTAGCGCGGTAACTTTTCCTTTAGGAATTCAGCCACCTCTGCCTTAGCAGCGTCTCCTACATAATATAGCACAATTTTCTTGCTGCTGCCATCAAAAATACAGCAGGCGGTGTTGACCTTCATGTGCATATTTGCAGCAAGCTCAATCTCGCCAAGCTCTATGCGATGTCCCATATGCTTGATTTGATTATCCTTGCGGGAGATGAACTCAAGCTCTCCCCTCTCGTTATATCTTCCTATGTCACCCGTCCTGTATATTAGCTCAGGATAACAGTTATTCAGCGGATTTTGCACAAAGGCTTCCCCGGTTCTTTCAAAATCCTTATAATAGCCAAGGGTAAGCGGCGTACCCCTTATGCAGATTTCTCCCGGCTCGCCGAAGCTTGCTTCCCTGTTATTCTCATCAAGAAGCAATATATCGGTATTGGAAAATGGCCTTCCTATAGGAATCATTTCCCCCGGCTCAAATTCCCTGTCCACCTCGTAGTAGCAGGACATGCCGGTAGCCTCGGTGGGGCCGTACAGATTGACAAACCTGGCTTCAGGCAGGTTCTTCCTCCACAGATTGAACTGTTTTATCGGAAATACCTCGCTGCCAAAGGCTATGGTTTTTAAGTATTTGGGTACCAGCCTGTCAAATGTACCGAAGGATGAGATTATCGTAAGGGCCGATACCACCCAGCATATGGTGTTGATTTTCTTATCGTTTAAGTATTCCACCAGCTTCAGGGGGAACATGAACAATTCCTTCGGAATAAAATATGTCGTTGCGCCGAATTTTAGCGTGGGATACAACTCCTTAAGGCATGCGTCCACGTACAGCGGCGTCTGGTTTCCGAATACCGTATCCTCATTAAAGCCAAGGACTGAAGATAAATTCTCAATATAATCTATTACTGAACGATGGCAGGCAACAACTCCCTTCGGGATCCCTGTTGAACCTGAAGTGAATACTATATATATGGGATCCGTATCTATCTGCCTGTCGCGCACCCGGCTTATAAGATCCTCCCTGACAGGAGTGCATATCATTTCATCATATAGATAAGATTGTCCCTGATATCCGAACTTACCCAGCGCTGCAGCGGTTAAACTATCGCATATAACAGCCCCGGGATCCAGGCTCTTGAATATGAGCTCTATCCTGTGGGAAGGCATTTCCTCATCAATCGGCACGTAGTAGCATCCGGCATATACCACGCCGAAGAATGCGGCAATCGTCCTTGGATGCTTGCCCATGAACACCACAACGGGCTGCTTGTAAAGGCCCTTTTCCCTCAGGAAGGTGCCTATTGCAAGCGCATTTTGACTGACCTGCGCAAATGTCATCTCCGTTTTCTCATCGGCATATGCGGTTTTATCAGGGAGCCTTTTTACAATCTGTTCAAGATATTCCAATACGTTCCTTTGCATAATTGATGTCTCCAAGCACTATAAAATTACAGCAGATTCATATGCAGTAAATAAATATGCTGTATATAAATATCCGCCGGATTTATTTAACAAAAGCATTAGTAGCTTATTTGCTTGTATAAATTTGCTTAATCTGCTTGCAATTAAATTATATATTTATTTACTTATGATTATTTCCACATTATTAAATGACTAATCTTATCCGTGCCGGCTTAACAGCCAGTTGGACGGATTACTGTTCTTATCATAGTATACCGTCTCACTATCATATTTCCGGACAATCACTGCTTACAATCAGGTTATCAGGTTGTCGTACCTGCTTCTTAAGCTTGCACCGCAATATCTTACACTGCGGGAGGCAAGTACCTCCATTGCATCTATATATCCATGCCCGAGCCTGTTATCCTTTTTTATAAGCGACAGCTCGGTGCAGCCAAGTATAATCACCTCGGCTCCGTTATCGAACAACTCCGCAGATACAACTTCAAACCTTCCCATATCCGCAGGAAGGTTTGATTTAATGTCCTCATATATCAGTTTAGTTACATTCTTCTGTGCTATATCCGAAGGAACCACCGGCTTTATGCCTGCCGCTTCAAGCTCCCTCTGGAAAAGGCCGCTTCCTATCGTACCTTCGGTAGCCATTATGCCTGCCGCCCTGACTCCGGCGCTTACCAGACAACCCACAGTCTCCTTAATAATATGAATTATCGGTATTCCAATTGCCCTGACAAGCTGCTCATGGAAATAATGCGCGGTTATGCAGGGGATTGCTATATAGTCCGCTCCCAGTGCTTCAAGCTCTTTTCCGGCTCTAATCATGGGCTCAAGGGGGCTTTCCTTGCTTTTACCCAATATATAATCGGTCCGGTCAGGTGTTGACGGGCTGCTGATTATTGCCATTTCAATATGCCCCTGATCCTTCTCAGAAGCTGTCATCCTTGTTACAAGCTCATAGAAATATGCAGTTGCCAGCGGTCCCAAACCTCCGATGACGCCAAGTCTTTTCATGTAATAACCCCCGGTTTGTTCTAGTTTTCAGGTGTTCGAGGATAGAGTGATTTGTCAAAGTTATAATAGTTGTTGCCCCTCTTTTTGGTGTACGCCTCTACCTCTTTGTCAGTCAGCATAAATGTCTGAAGCTTATCCTTATTAGGACAGGTATCAAAATGATACCATCCGTCCCCGCAGTTAATAAGATTCCAGAAATGCTGAGTCCTTCCTCCTACCCTGGTGACACGCATATTATCTATGCCGGCATGTGTCAGCAGCGCTTCGGATACGGCATAATAAGTGAAGCAGTCTCCGACACCGTTCTTGATTCCCCGGTAAGCCTCTTTCACCCAGTCGGATTTATCCGAATCACCGGTATAGGCTACATGTGCCTTGACCCATTGGTATATTTCCCATGCCTTATCCCGCTTTGACATGCTGTCATCTATTATATCTTCCAATATCCCGTCCACAAGCTCATAAAGCTGATCCTCGGTAATGACCAGATTAAGCACGGTAACCGTTGAGGTTGCGGATGCTCTGTTCCCTGCAGCGTCAACTGCGCTGTAATACACATTGTAAACGCCCGGTTTGTTTAAATTGACGGCGCTTGAATCCACCGTAAAATTTACATCTCCGTCTCTGTTGTCGGTAGCCTTTACTCCCTTTTTATAGGATACTGCATCTCCCGTATATACGGTTATATTTTTAATACCGCTAAATACAGGCGCTTCATTATCGGGTATAACAGTAAGCTTTGCATTAAATTCCGACTTGTTACCGTAGCTATCCTCCAATACTACGGTCACCTGCTGATCTCCCGGCCTTGAGAAATCAGGCTTGGTCTTATAGTAAAACCTGTAAGTTGAAATATCCTTAATATTCTTTACAAATGCTATTGCTTCCAGCTCTTTATCCAGATATGTCTCCTGATCCACTGTCACTGCGGTCGGCGGCGTCGTATCAACAACATCGATATATGCGGTAAGAACCTTGCCGTTCACCTCAAGCAGCACCTCATGCCTGACAGGCTTGCTTACATCCAGGACGCTTAAATCGGTGATTATTCTTGCACGGCTTGCTCCATTGTCAACAAAATCGTCAATTTCAATATTCATATCCGAACCGGCTTCCATCGTAACAAAGCTTTTCACATCCAGCACATTAATGGTTGACCGGCACTCCGTTGTGTTGCGGCTTGTATCCTCCAATACTACGGTGACTGCCTGCTCACCGGGTATGGTTGTATCAGGCGCCTCCTTAAAGTATGCCTTCACCCTGGTGGCGTCAATGATGTCGGTAACAAGGTCCTCAGGCTTTATCTCCTCTCCCTTTAATACCGTCTTACTGACCGGAGAGGCCTTAGGAGGAGTTGTATCTACTATATTGAGATTAGATATCACAATATGGTTTCGCACCATTATCTTAATCTCATAGGTCCCCGGTATGTTAAGGCTCAGCTCGTCAATATCTGTCACGTATTCTCCGGTCAAATCCTTCCTCAAGAGGAACTCCCTCACATCAACCATCGGGCTTCCTGCTTCCATGGTCACTGCTTTAACTTCTGCCGGTTTGAATTCATTATATATCATTGATATTGCAACCAGTAACATGAACAGGCTGAACAGCATTAACATGATCTGCAAAGCATGCTTTCTTTTTTTCCTACTACGTTTTTTACTGTTCATATATCCTCCTGAAATATATATCAGGCTGCTTACGCAAAAAATACCTGCTAAAACGCTTTTATGTATATGATAATATCATTACTTATGATTGTCAACAACACAAACTTTATGCAAATAAGACATAATTCTACGATAAAAAACACCGGCTTCATCCGATGCGAACCTGCAATTCATGCTGCCCTGTCAACATCCACATTCCACATATATAGACGATACATATCTGAAAATATATCCGTAAAACAATTAGACAAAATTCACCAAAATACTGACAATTGCATAATGTAATATAGGAAAGGAGTTGATACTATGGGATGCAATCTTTTTGGAGGCTTTGGATGCAACTTTCACAGCATAAAAAAATGCTTTACTTTCATATTTTAGAGTGCTAAAATGATGATGTACGGATTATAACCTGCTGATGAAAGGAAGGTGGCCTGCTGATGAGTAAAAACATAAGAACACCGGCTGTTGACCATTTATTTGAAGCAATTCTCAACCTAAGGAATATTGAGGAATGCTATATATTTTTCGAGGACATCTGCACTGTCAACGAGCTTCTCTCATTATCCCAGAGGTTTGAGGTAGCAAGGATGCTCCGAAACCATAATACGTATCTGGAGATAGCTGAGAAAACCGGTGCATCAACTGCAACAATAAGCAGAGTCAACAGATCGCTTAATTATGGTAATGACGGTTATGATATGGTTTTTGCACGCATGAAGGATGGTACTCCTGCCAATAAAACGGTGGAACAGGCGGATGCGCAATAATTAATATAACAGGGCAACCCGAAAGTACTGAATAAGTCTTAAGGGTGCCCTTTTTTCTTACTGCTATTTTCATTTGTTCCATATTGATCCAAAATATATTGGTTCCGGACAATCTATTCATTATTATATAGCTCCGGACCGGTTCTTTCTTGTTTTATTCTGTGGAGTTCTGCCTTGATTTTTCTGTAGATGATTCTTCTATGCTTCTTTTCTCCGGATGGTTCTGCCCCGCTTCATATAACCCCTGTCTGCTAATATGCTCATTTAACCCTGGGCGGTTCCTTTAATGCCTGCTTAACCTTGGCGGGATCCTTTATTGCTTGTTTAACCCTGGCCGGATCCTTCCCTGCAGCTTCCGGTTTGACAGCTTTGGCCTTGCCGGGCTGCTTGCCGGCATTTAACCTGTCCGGCTTAAAATCCCCACCCATCAGTGAATTGTCTATAATCTGCTCAATCATATGCTTTCGCATATATACATCAAAGCATAATATGCATATAAAGGCAAATACCGAGAGGAAATCCCGATCCTCCTTATCCTCCACATCTGCAAAGGATTCCTTTGCTCTTGCCATCTTTCGTATCATATCCTTCGTAAGGGAATCCGTCTGTTCCTTCTCAAGCCGGAATATCTCCTTATATATATCCTCAAGCCCTATATCGGAGCCCTTCCCGAAATATCTTTCCGTCAGGGGGTTGAAAATACTCTGTATATCGCTTATTGATAATATATTCTTGAAATAATAAATAAATATGAGCAGATATATATGCTCCTTCGAGTATTTCTTCTTGTTCGGAGGAGGCAGCAGCTCATTTTTGGTATAATTATTTATCATTGTCTTGGTCAGGAGCTTATCCTCGCTGTATCTCTTGGAGGACTTCAGATGCTTATCCATAAAGGTCGTGACCTGATCCATATATAAATCTATATTGGGTATATCATCCGGCATGATGTATCTTACACTCTTAAGATCTTCAATCATGCTCCGAATATATTCTTCCCTGTTACTGTTCACTTCAACCACTCCTTAACTTCATTATATAGTAATAAAAACCAGATGTCAAAGCTAAAATGACTTCCTTGTATCTGTCCTGAGGCTATGCTATACTAAACTGGATATCAGCCTGAGCATGGAATAAAGGACTTAAGGAGCATGGCTTAGGCATATATTTATAACCCAAGGAAGGATTACATGATGAATAACTACGAAGCTTTAAATCCCGAACAATTGAAAGCGGTAATGCACGACAAAGGCCCTTTGCTTATTCTGGCCGGCGCCGGCTCGGGCAAAACCAGAGTCATTACATACAGAATTGCTTATCTTATAGAGCACAGAAACGTCAATCCCTGGAACATCATAGCAATTACCTTTACCAACAAGGCTGCCAATGAGATGAAGGAGCGAGTCGAAAGGATAGTCGGCTCCGGCTCGGAGAATATATGGGTAAGTACCTTCCACTCCGCATGTGTGCGAATTCTCCGCCGATTTATCGATACCATCGGTTACAGCCGAAGCTTTACCATATATGATACCGATGACCAGAGAGCCCTTATGAAGGATGTACTGAAGTACCTTGAAATTGACGACAAAAGAATTAACGAGCGTGCCGTATTGTCTGCAATATCAAGGGCAAAGGATGAGCTTATATCACCGGAGGAATTTGAGAAGAGCACCCATAACGATTACCTTCAAAATAAAATTGCGCAGGCTTATTATGAATATCAGAAGCGTTTGAAGAAAAACAACGCCCTGGATTTTGAC